>NZ_JBFTOJ010000002.1:0-67500 GCF_056397905.1 Stenotrophomonas sp. 05L414_2 | reverse complement strand
CGGAGAGGGGAGTGAAATAGATCCTGAAACCGTGTGCGTACAAGCAGTAGGAGCCTCGCAAGGGGTGACTGCGTACCTTTTGTATAATGGGTCAGCGACTTACTGTTCGTGGCAAGCTTAACCGTATAGGGGAGGCGAAGGGAAACCGAGTCTGATAAGGGCGCATAGTCGCGGGCAGTAGACCCGAAACCGGGTGATCTAGTCATGGCCAGGGTGAAGGTGCCGTAACAGGTACTGGAGGCCCGAACCCACGTCTGTTGCAAAAGACGGGGATGAGCTGTGATTAGGAGTGAAAAGCTAATCGAACCCGGAGATAGCTGGTTCTCCTCGAAAGCTATTTAGGTAGCGCCTCATATGTATCCTCTCGGGGGTAGAGCACTGTTATGGCTAGGGGGTCATCGCGACTTACCAAACCATTGCAAACTCCGAATACCGAGACGGACTGTATGGGAGACACACGGCGGGTGCTAACGTCCGTCGTGAAAAGGGAAACAACCCAGACCCACAGCTAAGGTCCCAAATTTTGTGCTAAGTGGAAAACCATGTGGAAAGGCACAGACAGCCAGGAGGTTGGCTTAGAAGCAGCCACCCTTTAAAGAAAGCGTAATAGCTCACTGGTCGAGTCGGTCTGCGGGGAAGATTTAACGGGGCTAAGCACAGAACCGAAGCTTGGGGTGTGCATATTTATATGTACGCGGTAGAGGAGCGTTCCGTAAGCCGTTGAAGGTGGATTGAGAAGTCTGCTGGAGGTATCGGAAGTGCGAATGCTGACATGAGTAACGATAATGCGGGTGAAAAACCCGCACGCCGAAAGCCCAAGGTTTCCTTGCGCAACGTTAATCGGCGCAGGGTGAGTCGGCCCCTAAGGCGAGGACGAAAGTCGTAGTCGATGGGAAGCAGGTTAATATTCCTGCACCTCGCGTAAGTGCGATGGAGGGACGGAGAAGGTTAGGCATACCGGGCGTTGGTTGTCCCGGGGAAAGGCGGTAGGTTTGGATCTTTGGCAAATCCGGGATCCTYYAAGACCGAGCACCGAGACGAGCCTTTATGGCGAAGTTGCTGATACCACGCTTCCAGGAAAAGCTCCTAAGCTTCAGCTTACGCAGACCGTACCGTAAACCGACACAGGTGGGTAGGATGAGAATTCTCAGGCGCTTGAGAGAACTCGGGTGAAGGAACTAGGCAACATGGCACCGTAACTTCGGGAGAAGGTGCACCCTTTTTGGTGGCTCGTGCGAGCTATAGCTGAAGAGGGTCGCAGTAACCAGGCCGCTGCGACTGTTTATCAAAAACACAGCACTCTGCAAACACGAAAGTGGACGTATAGGGTGTGACGCCTGCCCGGTGCTGGAAGGTTAATTGATGGGGTCAGCCGCAAGGCGAAGCTCTTGATCGAAGCCCCAGTAAACGGCGGCCGTAACTATAACGGTCCTAAGGTAGCGAAATTCCTTGTCGGGTAAGTTCCGACCTGCACGAATGGCGTAACGACAGCGGCGCTGTCTCCACCCGAGACTCAGTGAAATTGAAATCGCTGTGAAGATGCAGCGTTCCCGYGGCAAGACGGAAAGACCCCGTGAACCTTTACTATAGCTTTACACTGAACGTTGAGTTCGTCTGTGTAGGATAGGTGGGAGGCTATGAAACCATGGCGCTAGCTGTGGYGGAGCCATCCTTGAAATACCACCCTGTCGTGCTTGACGTTCTAACCTGGGTCCATTATCTGGATCGGGGACCGTGTATGGTGGGTAGTTTGACTGGGGCGGTCTCCTCCTAAAGAGTAACGGAGGAGCTCGAAGGTACGCTCAGCGCGGTCGGACATCGCGCACTGTGTGCAAAGGCATAAGCGTGCTTGACTGCAAGATCGACGGATCAAGCAGGTAGGAAACTAGGACTTAGTGATCCGGTGGTTCTGTATGGAAGGGCCATCGCTCAACGGATAAAAGGTACTCCGGGGATAACAGGCTGATACCGCCCAAGAGTTCATATCGACGGCGGTGTTTGGCACCTCGATGTCGGCTCATCACATCCTGGGGCTGTAGTCGGTCCCAAGGGTATGGCTGTTCGCCATTTAAAGTGGTACGCGAGCTGGGTTYAGAACGTCGTGAGACAGTTCGGTCCCTATCTGCCRTGGGCGTTGGAGATTTGAGAGGGGCTGCTCCTAGTACGAGAGGACCGGAGTGGACGAACCTCTGGTGTTCCGGTTGTCACGCCAGTGGCATTGCCGGGTAGCTATGTTCGGAAGCGATAACCGCTGAAAGCATCTAAGCGGGAAGCKCGCCTCAAGATGAGATCTCCCGGGGCACAAGCCCCCTGAAGGAACCATGTAGACTACGTGGTTGATAGGTCAGGTGTGTAAGTACAGCAATGTATTGAGCTAACTGATACTAATGATCCGAGAGGCTTGACCATATAACCTCAAGTTGCCTTGGCCGACATGACATGTCGATAGATCCAAGTGCACGCTACGTCACAAGACCAAACGAGAGGCAGGCGCTCAGGCGCGTCTCTTTGCAACGCTGGCATCACCATGCCCGCCCCCTGCAAAGACGCGACGCCCAAGCGACACTCCAACCGCCTCCCTGGTGAAATTAGCGCTATGGAACCACCCGATCCCATCCCGAACTCGGAAGTGAAACGTAGCTGCGCCGATGGTAGTGTGGCCTAAGCCATGCGAGAGTAGGTCATCGCCAGGGTTTATACCCSAAAACCCCGCTGCTCATGCAGCGGGGTTTTTTCTATTAAGTGAAGGCTCTGCTTTTTTGAGTTCCTTCCGCCCCGAGGGCAAGTACGTGAGCTGGCGCTGCAAGCGCTGCTGCAACCGTCTCCCTGGTGAAATTAGCGCTATGGAACCACCCGATCCCATCCCGAACTCGGAAGTGAAACGTAGCTGCGCCGATGGTAGTGTGGCCTAAGCCATGCGAGAGTAGGTCATCGCCAGGGTTTACATCCAAAAACCCCGCTGCTCAYGCAGCGGGGTTTTTCTTTGYGCGCGRGAAACYRARGGTAGTGCCGGCCGCTGGCCGGCAACCTCATGAACATCACGCGGCTGCACGTGCCAGCCGGCCAGCGGCCGGCACTACCCGCGCCCAGCACTCACGCACAAAAAAGCGGCGCCCAAGGGCGCCGCTTTCTTTGGAACTCAACGGCTGGGGGACTTACTTCGCCGCAGCGGCCGGTGCCTTGGCCTTCATCATCGTGTCGCGGGCAGCCTTGAACGGATTGCCTTCGTACCAGTTGGGCCAACGATCGCCGCCGGCCAGTTCCTTGCCGACGCCATACATCAGCTGCAGGTCCTCGACCGTGCCATCCAGCTTCCAGGTGGCCGGGTCATACTCGTCCTTCGGGCCGTGGTAACGGTTGGAACCGTAGTCGGCGGCCGCCTTGCGGCCAGCCTCGACACCGCCGTCGCGCAGGTCCTCACCGCCGTCGGCGTACAGCGCCGGCACACCCGCCTTGGCGAAGTTGAAGTGATCCGAACGGAAGTAGAAGCCGCTCTGCACCGAGGTCTCGCCGTGCAGGGTGCGATCCTGGGCTGCAGCCAGCGGCTTGAGGATGTCTTCCAGCTCCGAACTGCCGAAGCCGGTCACCGTCACGTCCTTGGCACGACCGGCCACCGACATCGCATCGATGTTGATGACACCAGCGATCTTGTCCAGCGGGAAGGTCGGGTGGGCGACGTAGTACTTCGAACCCAGCAGGCCGGATTCTTCCAGGGTCACCGCCAGGAACACCACCGAACGTTCCGGCTTCGGTTCCTGATGGGCCATCGCTTCGGCCACCTCAAGGATGCCGGCCACGCCGGTCGCGTTGTCGACGGCACCGTTGTAGATGTTGTCGCCCTGTTCGCCCTCATGCTTGCCGAGGTGGTCCCAGTGCGCCATGTACAGCACGGCCTCATCGGCACGCTTGCTGCCAGGCAGCAAGCCCACCACGTTGCGCGACTGCTTCTGCGCGACCTTGCTTTTCAGGTCCACCGAAGCGGTTGCCTTCAGCGGTACCGGCTTGAAGCCGGGCTTGCTGGCGTCCTTGTAGGCCTGGTCCAGATCCAGCCCGGCGCCGGCGAACAGGGCCTTGGCCGCGTCGGCGCTCAACCAGCCCTGTACCGGCAGGCGCGGCTCTGCATCGTCCTTGGCCGGCAGGTCGTACTGCGGGCCGGCCCAGGAGTTCTTCACCACGTCCCAGCCGTACGAAGCGCCCGCGGTGTCATGCACGATCAGCGCGGCAGCAGCTCCCTTGCGCGCAGCTTCCTCGAACTTGTAGGTCCAGCGGCCGTAGTAGGTCATGCGCTTGCCGTCGAACAGCTTTTCGTCATCGACATGGAAGCCCGGGTCGTTGACGAACATGACCACCGTCTTGCCCTTCCAGTCCTGGCCGGCGTAATCGTTCCACTTCTGCTCCGGCGCATCCACGCCGTAGCCGACGAAGACGAGGTCGCTGGCATCGACCTTCACTTCTGTCTGGCCGGTACGGGTGCCCACCACCATGTCGGTGCCGAACTTCAGTTCGCGGGTCTTGCCGCCCTGGGTGAGGGTGAGCACGGTCGATTCATCGGCCGTGGTCTCGGTCATCGGCACGTCCTGGAACCAGCTGTCGCCGTTGCCGGGCTGCAGGCCGATGCGCTGCATCTGGTCGCGGA
Organism: Stenotrophomonas sp. 05L414_2; assembly: GCF_056397905.1. Lineage (NCBI taxonomy): Bacteria > Pseudomonadati > Pseudomonadota > Gammaproteobacteria > Lysobacterales > Lysobacteraceae > Stenotrophomonas > Stenotrophomonas sp. 05L414_2. The sequence continues at coordinate 62,864 of NZ_JBFTOJ010000002.1, read as the reverse complement.
TGTAGTTGACTGTCAGTTCTTCGCCCTTGCTGCCGGGCGAACGGCCCTCGAACTCGTCAGAGGCCAGGGTCTTCACCATCTCGGCGAAGTCGGCGGCGTTGATCGCCGCTGAGAAGGTGTGCGTGGCCGGCTTGGCGGCGTTGTCGACGCTGGGCGCCGGAGCCGGGGTGTCTTCGCCTTTGCAGGCGCTGAGCGCGGCCGCGGCGGCCAGGCACAGGAGGAGTTTGCGGGGCATCATCGGTTCCTGGAAACACAAGGGACGGCCACGCAGCACGCGCGACCGGTAGCGGGGAGTATCGCCCAAGCCGCAGGCTCAGTCGGCCGGGGCGGTATCGGTATCGAAGGGGATCGGATCGGCGCCGGTGACCGGGCCGATCCGCGCACTGCGGTGGACGTACAGCACCACCTCGCGCTCGAACAGCAGGCTGCCGTTGACCACGGCATTCGGCCCGATGATGACCCGCGGCTTGCGACTGGCCGTCAGCGAGACGCTGAAGTTCGGCTTGCGCACATGCACGCCACCGCCGACCTGTGAGCCGATGCCGACGGTGATGTCGCCGTTGACGGTCTCCACGTCCTTGCGCACGCGGCTGCCGACCAGGCCGATGCCACCGTTGACGGTTTCCACGCCGCCTTCGATCTGGCTGCCCTGGTCGCTGAAGATGCTGCCGTTGACCGTGCTGACATCGCCGTGGGCCGTCACTTCGCGACCCAGGCGGATGCCGCCGTTGACGGTCTCGATGCTGCCCGTGCGCGCACGATCGGCGACCTTGACGCCGCCGTTGACGGTGTCGATGCTGCCGGTTTCCACGCCTTCGCCGACACGGATGCCACCATTGACGGTGTCCAGCTTGCCGTAGCGCTGGCCCGGATCGGCGCTGATGCTGCCGTTGACCTTGCTCACGTCTGCCTGGGCCCAGGCCGGGCCACTGGCCAGCGCAATGCCCAACAGCAGCGGAATGGAGAGAGCTTTCATGGGAACCTCGTTGTTGTGCGGCTGGCAGGCCGCGTGCGGAGATGTCACCATTCCCTGCACGTCTCCGCATCTGCCTGAAGTCACTGGAAAGCCCTTGCGCAACAACGTCTTCCCCTCACGCCGGCATCACATCGCCACCCTGCGCGGTGGACGTTGCCTGTTGCTGGGAATGGCGCTGGCCCTGGCGCTGCCATTGCCGGGTGCGGCGCAGACCTCTTCGGCCCGCGAGGCCGAACGCAAGCTGCAGAAGCTGCGCACCGAACTGAAGGGCGTGGCGCAGGAGCGCCGGCAGATCGAGGGCCAGCGCGGACAGGCGTCGCAGCAGCTGCGCGAGGCCGATGAAAAGGTGGCACGCAGTGGTCGTGCGCTGGCCCAGACCGAATCGGCGCTGCGCGAGCAGACCCAGGCGCTGGCCCAGGCCGAACAGCGGCGCAATGCACTGCAGTCCAACCTGGAAAAGCAGAATCGCGAACTGGCCGGACTGCTGCGCGCGGCCTACCAGCTTGGCAACCACGCGCCGTTGAAGCTGCTGCTTTCGCAGGACACGGTGGCCGATGCCAACCGTGCGCTGGCCTATCACCGCTACCTGCAGCGCGAGCGCGCGCAGCGCATCACCACGCTGACGGCCGACCTCAAGGAACTGGAGACGCTGCAGGCACAGATCGCCCAGCGCCAACAGCAGTTGCAGGGCACTCACCGCGACCAGAAGCAGCAGGTCGCCACGCTCGCATCGGACCGTCGCGAGCGTGCGCAGACCGTGGCTTCGCTGGAAGAGCGCTTCAAGGACAAGCGCGAGAAGGAACAGGCACTGGGCCAGGACGCCAAGGCGCTGGAAACCTTGCTGGCCAACCTGCGCGCTGCCGCGGCCCGTGCCGAGGCCGAGCGCCGTGCCGCCGCCCGCAAGGCCGCTGCGGAGAAGGCCGCTGCCGAAAAGGCCGCACGCCAGGCCAAGGCCGAAGGCCGTCCGGCACCGGCAACCAAGATCCCGCCGGCCGTGGCCTCGGCACCAGCGCCCAAGGTGGGTGGCCTGGGCTGGCCACTGTCGGGCAATCTGCTGGCCCGCTATGGCGGCAAGCTGCCGGATGGCCGTACCAGCAGTGGCGTGTTGATCGGCGCCCCCGCCGGAAGCACCGTCACCGCCGTGGCCGACGGTACCGTGGTGTTCTCCGATTGGATGACTGGCTACGGCATGATCCTGATCGTCGACCATGGCAACGGCTACATGAGCCTGTACGMCCACAACGACACCCTGCTGAAGGATGCCGGTGCGCGGGTCAGCCGTGGCGATGCAGTGGCCAAGGTCGGCAACTCCGGTGGCCAGGGCGTGACGGCGCTGTACTTCGAACTGCGCCGCGGCGGGCAACCGGTCAATCCGGACAGCTGGCTGCAGCGGCGCTGAATTCCGCCTGGCCGCAGGAGGGCGGATTCAACGGGAATTTAGCCACGCTTCGCGCATAATCGGTGCATGTGCCTTGGGCACGATGCCATCGTCGACAGGAGTGATCCATGCGCGCAGCCCGTACCGCCACCCTCTTGCTGGCTCTGTTGCCGGCCCTGTCCTGGGCACAGCAGACCGCCCCCGTCCCGTTGAAGGAAACTCCCGGGAAGGCGGCCAGCAGCGAGGAGGCGGTGACCTCGAAGGTGCCGCTGGACGACATCCGGCGCTTCGTGGCCGTCTACAACGCGGTGCGCGCGGCCTACGTCGATCCGGTCGATGACAACAAGCTGATGCAGTCGGCTGTGCGTGGCCTGCTGCTCGACCTCGATCCGCACAGCACCTACTTCAACAAGGAGGATGCCGAGGCGTTCGACGAACAGGCCAATGGCGCCTATGAAGGCATCGGCGTGGAGCTGCAGCAGCAGCCGGACAACGCCAGCATGAAGGTGATCTCGCCGATCGACGACACGCCGGCGGCCAAGGCCGGCATCCTCGCCGGCGACCTGATCATCGCCATCGATGGCAAGCCGATCAGCGCGATCGATGCCAGCGAACCGCTGCGTGGCCCGGCCGGCAGCAAGGTGGTGCTGACCATTGTCCGCGACGGCAAGCCCAAGCCCTTCGACGTCAGCCTGACCCGGCAGACGATCCGCGTGACCAGCGTGCGCAGCCGCCTGCTGGAACCGGGCTATGGCTACATCCGCCTGAGCACGTTCCAGGCCGACACCGGCTCTGATTTCCAGAAGCACCTGCAGCAGCTGCAGAAGCAGTCCGGTGGCAACCTCAAGGGGCTGGTGCTGGATCTGCGCAGCAATCCGGGTGGTCTGCTGACCRCTGCGGTGCAGGTGGCCGATGATCTGCTCGACAAGGGCAACATCGTCAGCACCCGCGGCCGCATCAGCATCAGCGATGCACGCTTCGACGCAACCCCGGGCGACCTGCTGAAGGGCGCGCCAGTGGTGGTATTGGTCGATGCCGGTTCGGCCAGTGCATCGGAAGTGCTGGCCGGCGCACTGCGCGACAACAAGCGCGCGCGCGTGATCGGCAGCCGCACCTTCGGCAAGGGGTCGGTGCAGACCGTGCTGCCGCTGGACAACGGCGATTCGGTGAAGCTGACCACGGCGCGCTACTACACACCCAGCGGTAAATCGATCCAGGCCACCGGTATCGTGCCGGAAGTGGAACTGAAGGCAGCACCGCGTCCGGAAGACGAGGCATTGCCGGCCAGCTTGAGTGACTACAGTGAAGCGACGCTGCCGGGCCACCTGCGCGGTGATGAGGAAGGCACCGAGGGCTACCACGCAGGCGCCGTGTTGCCGGGCGATGGCCCGATCAACGATGCACTGGCCGAACTGAAGAACCCGGGTTCGGTTGCGGCGCGCTTGAAGGCAGAAGCTGCGAAGGCCGAAGCGGACAGGGCAGCAAAGGCCGCCGCCAAGCCTGCACCGAAGGCGGAGCCCAAGGCTGAAGCAAAGCCGGAAGCCAAGCCCGAAGCCAAGCCCGAAGCCAAGCCCGAAGCCAAGCCCGAAGCCAAGCCCGAAGCCAAGCCTGCAGAGATCCCGGCCAAGCCTTGATTGCGTAGCGTCGAGCCATGCTCGACTGATGTGCGGACACCGCCCGAGCATGGCTCGGGCGTTTCGCAGAATGCAGCAAGCGGACGCTAGAAGCCGTGCCGCTTGCGCAGACGTCGCGCGATCGCCGCGCGCACGTACATGCCGTACACCACGCCGAACACGAAGCCCCCGATGTGCGCCCACCAGGCGACCATGCCGAAGGTCGGGCCGATGTAGGCGAACACCACCTGCAGCGCCGCCCACACACCGATCAGCAGATAGGCCGGGGCGCGCACGAACTCCAGGAACAGCCCCAGCGGGATCACCACGCCCAGGCGCGCGCCGGGGAACAGTGCCAGATAGGCACCGATCAGCGCCGACACCGCACCGCTGGCGCCGATGATGATCTGGTCCGGGCTGCCCATGGTGTAGATCGCGACCAGGTTGGAGATCGCCCCGCCCACCAGGAACAGCAGCAGCAACCGCCACGGGCCCAGCACCCGCTCGGCCGGCAGGCCGAAGATCAGCAGGAACACCAGGTTGCCCAGCAGGTGCGACCAGTCGGCRTGCAGGAACAGGGCRGTGAACAGGCGCAGCACGCTGCCGTCCTGCAGSGTKGCCCACCAGTCCAGCGGGTGGGTCAGSCCGGTGGACAGSGCGCCCCAGTCCAGCCACAGGCTTCCGCGGGCATCGTCCGGGCGCGAGATCGACCACAGGAATGCCAGCCACAGTGCCGCAAACAGCACGGGTGTAGCCCARCGCAGGGTCGCCTTCTTGCGCGAGGGGAGGGAGACAAACATGGCACTAGCCTAGCGTGCGGGCGCTTTTGGCGGGGAAGGAGCCTGTTCAGCTTTTGCGACGAAGAATGCGCCAGCGCTGTTATTGTTTCATTAACGGCTCTGGGTAATACTCGCATACGGCGTCGTATGTCGGGAGGGGAATCCGGCGCGCTTCGAAAGGCCATCCGGCCTGTCGGGCGCAGGCGCACTTAGAGCACCATCACCGCTTACCGGAGAGAGAACTACGATGCAAACTGCTTCTACCATTGCCCGCCTGACCCTGCTGGCCGTCGGCGTTGCCGGTGCGCTGGCCGCCRCCGACGCCAATGCCGCCGCCTTCCAGCTGAAGGAAAACAGCGCCAAGGGCTTGGGCCGCGCCTTCGCTGGTTCCACCTCTGCCGAAGGCGATGCCTCGGTGGTCGCCACCAACCCGGCCTCGATGCGCCTGCTGGAAGGCACCCAGATCCAGGGTGACGTCAGCGCCATCAGCTTCGGCGCCAAGTTCCGCGGCGAAGGCCGCTATGCCAACGGCGCTCCGATTTCCGGCGGCAACGGCGGCGACGCCGGCATGATCGCTCCGGTTCCGGCCGCGTACTTCCACGTGCCGTTCGGCGAGAAGGACAACATGCACTTCGGCGTGTCGCTGACCGTGCCGTTCGGCTTCAAGACCGAATACGACCGTGACTGGGTCGGCCGCTACAACGGCGTCAAGACCGAACTGCAGGCCATCGACCTGGGTGCGGCCTTCTCCTACGACGTCAACCCGTACCTGTCGTTCGGTGCGTCGGTGTTCGCCGAGCGCCTGAATGTCGACTTGACCAGCGCCGTCGACGGCGGTACCGCCATCAACGCCAGCGCCCAGCAGCGCGCTGCCGCCGCTGCACTGGCCGCTGGCCGCACCCCGGCACAGGCCCAGGCCGCTGCCCAGGCCGCTGGCCGCCAGGCCGCACAGCTCGGCTTCTCGCCGGGTACCGCTGATGGTTACCTGCGCATCAAGGGCGACGAAGTGTCCGTCGGCTACACCCTGGGCATGACCGTCAGCCCGGTGGAAGGCACCAACATCGCCTTCAGCTACCGCTCGGAAGTCGAACACAAGATCACCGACGGCAAGGCCGACTTCACCATGACCCCGGCTGCTGCCGCGTTCCTGGCGCAGGCTGCCCCGGGCACCTTCGTTGACAGCAACGGCCGGGCGACCATCACCCTGCCGGCCAGCGCCACCGTCAGCTTCACGCACCGCGTGAACGACCAGTGGAAGATCATGGCCGACGTGTCGCGCACCGCATGGAGCAAGTTCGACGAAGTGCGCGTCGACTACGACTCCAACCAGCCCGACAGCGTGCTGCCGTTCCACTACCGCGACACCACCTTCGCTTCGATCGGTACCGAGTACCGTCTGAACGAGCAGCTGACCCTGCGTGGCGGTCTGGCCTATGACCAGACCCCGACCACCGACGCCCACCGTGACGTCCGCGTGCCGGATACCACCCGCAAGTGGCTGTCGCTGGGCCTGACCTGGGCGCCGTCGGAGAAGATGGAATACAGCGTGGGCTACACCCACCTGTTCACCAAGGATCCGAACATCAACTCGACCTCCGCTACCGCCAACAACGTTGTCGGCAAGTACAAGGTCACCGGCGACGTGCTGGCTGCGTCGATGCAGTACAAGTTCTGATTCCGGCGATTGCCTGAAGCAGTACGAAGGAGGCCCCGCGCAAGCGGGGCTTTCTTTTTTCCGGGGATCTGCATCCACGCATGGCGTGGATCTACGCGACAATGGCCTGATGGCCGATCGCCGATACCTGAAGAAGATGACCCGCTACTGGGCCGCCGAAGAGGCGAGGGCCACCGTGGCGCTGCAGGATGCGCTCGCATCGGAATGGTTCGACTACTGGCACACCCACTTGGACTGGAAGGGGCGTGGCAATCGCCATGGCAGTGATCGCACCGCCGTTGCCGCCGCGTTGCTGCGGCTACTCGAGCGCGCGGTGGCCTGCAGGCGGCAGGACACCCAGTGCTGGGTGGTGTTGGCGCCGGATAGCGGCCAGAGCGCGCTGTTCCTGCATTCGCCGAATCCGCAGGGTACGCCTTGGCCGCATCCGTTCGATGGCGTGACCTGGGATATCGAAGCACCGGATTGGCTCGCGCCTGTGATGGCGCCGCACCATCAACTGGGCCGCTGGGGTAGCGCAGAGCCCCGGCTGCTGGTGCGCGTGCGCGCTTGATTTCCATCCACGCATGGCGTGGATCTACTGGCTCAATCCCGCGGGGCGTGGATCTACGCGACAATAGCGCGATGAACCTGTCCGACCCGAATTTCCAGCTGGAGCTGGCTGCCAACATCGCCGTTGCCGGCTCGATCCTGCTGGCCGGCCGCAACAACGTGCATACGTGGTGGCTGGGCATCGTCGGCTGCGCGTTGTTCGCTGCGGTGTTCGAGCGCTCCCACCTGTACGCGGACATGGTCCTGCAGTTCTTCTTCGTGGTCATCAGCGTGTTCGGCTGGTGGCAGTGGCTGCGTGGTGACCATGGCGCGCCGTTGCCCATCACCCGCTTGCCAGCACGCGCGTGGAGCTGGCTGCTGCCGTTGGCGGTGCTGGCGACCTTCGGCTACGGCTGGATGCTGACCCGGCTGACCAACGCGTATGCGCCCTACATCGACTCGGCGGTGCTGGTGCTGAGCGTGATCGCACAGATCCTGATGATGCGGCGCAAGCTGGAATCGTGGTGGGTGTGGCTGCTGGTCAACACCATCGCGGTGCCGCTTTACTACAGCCGCGGGCTGCACCTGACCTCGATCCTGTATGTCGGTTTCTGGATCAACGCGCTGGTGGCGCTGCGTCACTGGCGGCACCTGATGCGCGCCGAAGCGGATACGGGCAGGGCGGCCGATGGCATTGCCTGAGCGGGTACCGCGCGGGTTGGTGGTCGGCAAGTTCTGCCCGCTGCACCTCGGCCACGAGCGCCTGATCGAATTTGCTTCTGCCCGCTGCATCCAGCTGCTGGTGATCGGCTGGTCGCAGCCGGGCTTTGCCGGCTACAGCGCAGAGCGCCGCGAGCGCTGGCTGCGCGCGCGCTTTCCGCAGGCGACGGTGGCGGTGCTGGATGATGCGCGGCTGGCGGCGTTGTGCAGGCAACAGGGTGTTCCCGTACGTGCGCTGCCGCAGGACAAGGACAGTGAGCAGGTGCAACGCGCGTTCACCGCATGGCTGTGCGTGGCGTTGTTTGGCGGACCGGTGCAGGCTGTTTTCACCGGTGAAGACTACGGCGATGGTTTCGCTGCAGCCCTGGCGCAGCATTTCAATGCGCCGGTGCAGCACCATCGGCTGGAGCGTTCGACCGACATCGGTCAGGCCAGTGGTACCGAACTGCGCGCCGATCCGCATGCGCATCGACAGGGCCTGAGCCGGTCGGTCTATGCCGACCATGTGCAGCGGGTGGCCTTCATCGGCGGTGAGTCCACGGGCAAGAGCACGCTGGCGCGGGTGCTGGCCGAACGCCTGGGTACGGCATGGGTGCCGGAGTTCGGGCGTACGTTGTGGGAGCAGCAGGGCGGCGAGCTGCAGGCGCAGGATCTGCTGCGTATCGCTGCGACCCAGCCGCAGCACGAGCACCAGGCCGCGCAGCATGCGCATCGCTGGTTGTTCTGCGATACCACGCCGTTGGTGACGCTGGGCTACAGCGGCTGGATGTTCGGGACTGCGCCCGAACCACTGCAGCGGGCCGCGGCGCGTGCGTACGACCTGCTGTTCCTGTGCGCCCCGGATATCCCGTTCGAGCAGGATGGAACGCGTGTGGGCGAGGAGTTCCGCATGCGCCAACACGCGTGGTATCTGCAGCAGTTGCAGGCGCGTGGAATGGCGCATGTGCTGCTGGAAGGCGACCTGGAGATGCGTATCGCGCGGGTGCTGGAGGAATTGGTGAGGCGTGCGGACAACCGGTTCAGTGTGGTGGCGGAATGAGCTGCCAGGGGCTGGCAGGCCCGCATCCGCCCAACATGAAAAAACCCCGCTTTCGCGGGGTTTTTCGTTTACTGCATGACGCCTGGGATCAGTCGCCCAGGGTCAGCAGCGAGGCATTGCCGCCGGCAGCGGTGGTGTTCACCGTCACCGTCTTTTCGGTGGCGAAGCGCAGCAGGTAGTGCGGGCCGCCGGCCTTGGGGCCGGTGCCGGACAGGCCCTGGCCGCCGAACGGCTGCACGCCGACCACCGCACCGATCTGGTTGCGGTTGACGTAGACGTTGCCGACGTGGACGCCGTTGCTGATGCGGTCGACGGTTTCGTCGATGCGCGAATGCACGCCCAGGGTCAGGCCATAGCCGGTGGCGTTGATCTGGTCGATCACCGCGTCGAGCTGGTCGCCCTTCCAGCGGATCACGTGCAGGACCGGCCCGAAGATTTCCTTCTGCAGCTGGCCCAGGTCCTTCAGTTCGTACGCACGCGGTGCGAAGAAGGTGCCGTTGGCCGCTTCGGCGGACAGTTCGGCCGCAGCGATCAGGCGCGCTTCGCGGTCCATGCGCACGGCGTGGTCCTGCAGGATCTTCAGTGCATCGGCGTCGATCACCGGGCCGACGTCGGTGGACAGCAGGCCGGGGTTGCCGACCTTCAGTTCCTTCATCGCACCGGCCAGCATGGTCATCACCTTGTCGGCGATGTCGTCCTGCACGAACAGCACGCGCGCGGCCGAGCAGCGCTGGCCGGCCGAGGTGAAGGCCGAACCGATGGCGTCCTTGACCAGCTGTTCCGGCAGTGCCGAGGAGTCGGCGATGAAGGCGTTCTGGCCGCCGGTCTCGGCGATCAGCACGCCGATGGCGGCGTCACGTGCAGCCATCGCGCGGTTGATCGCACGGGCGGTGTCGGTAGAGCCGGTGAAGGCCACGCCGGCCACGCGCGGGTCGGCGGTCAGCGCGGCGCCGACGGTGGCGCCATCGCCCGGCAGGTACTGCACCACGTCAGCCGGCACGCCGGCATCGTGCAGCAGCTTCACTGCGTAGTAGCCGATCAGGTTGGTCTGCTCGGCCGGCTTGGCGATCACGCTGTTGCCGGCGGCCAGTGCGGCAGCCACCTGGCCCAGGAAGATCGCCAGCGGGAAGTTCCACGGGCTGATGCAGACGAACACGCCGCGGCCATGCAGCTGCAGTTCGTTGGATTCGCCGGTCGGGCTGGGCAGCTTCTCGGCGTGACTGAACTGCTCGCGTGCCTGCTTGGCGTAGTAGCGCAGGAAGTCCACGGCTTCGCGTACTTCGGCGATGCCGTCGGGCAGGCTCTTGCCGGCTTCCTTCACGCACAGCGCCATGAATTCGGGCATGCGCGCTTCCAGCTGGTCAGCGGCGTGCTCGAGGATGGCGGCGCGGCTGGCGGCCGGGGTGCGGTTCCAGGCCGGCTGTGCGGCCACGGCATTGGCCAGCGCCTTCTGCACGGTGGCGGCATCGGCGGCCTGCCACTGGCCGACCACTTCACGGGTGTCGGCCGGGTTGGTCACCGGCAGCGAGGCACCGGTCGGGTTCGCGCCCGGCACCAGCGGTGCGGCCTGCCAAGGCTTCACTGCAGCGTTGAGCTGCTCGGCCAGGGCGCGCAGTTCGTTGTCGTTGGCGAGGTTGGCGCCCATGGAATTCTTCCTGTCGTGGTTCTGGCTGCGCAGCAGGTCAACCGGCAGCGGGATCTTGGGATGCGGAATCGATTCGAACGAGGACACCATCTCAACCGGATCGCGGACCAGGTCGGCGATCGGCACGCGCTCGTCGGTGATGCGGTTGACGAAGCTGGAGTTGGCGCCGTTTTCCAGCAGGCGACGCACCAGGTACGGCAGCAGGTCTTCATGCGAACCGACCGGCGCGTACACGCGGCAGGGCAGGCCAAGGCGATCGGCCGGCACTACTTCGGCGTACAGGTCATCGCCCATGCCGTGCAGCTTCTGGTGTTCGTAGACGCCACCGTTGGCGATGCTGCGCACTGCGGCGATGGTGTGCGCATTGTGCGTGGCGAACATCGGGTAGATCGCGTCGGCATGGGTAAACAGACGCTTGGCACACGCCAGGTAGGACACGTCGGTGTTCTGCTTGCGGGTGAACACCGGGTAGCCGGCATAGCCTTCGATCTGCGCGCGCTTGATCTCGGCGTCCCAGTAGGCGCCCTTGACCAGGCGCACCTGCAGGCGACGACCGGCGCGACGCGCCATGTCGGCCAGGTGGTCGATCGTGTACGGCGTACGCTTCTGGTAAGCCTGCACGACCACGCCGAAGCCATCCCAGCCGGCCAGCGAGGCATCGCCGAACACCTGCTCGATGATGTCCAGCGACAGTTCCAGGCGATCGGACTCTTCGGCGTCGACGGTGCAGCCGATGCCGTAGCTCTTGGCCAGCTGCGCCAGTTCCAGCACGCCGGGCACCAGGTCCTTCAGCACGCGCGCGCGCTTGGCGTGCTCGTAGCGCGGGTACAGCGCCGACAGCTTGATCGAGATGCCCGGTGCGTTGTTGACGTCGCCATCGGCACGGCCACCGCGCGACTTGTGGTCACCACCGATGGCGTGGATCGCACGACGGTAGTCTTCCAGGTAACGCAGGGCGTCCTTCATGGTCAGCGCGCCTTCGCCGAGCATGTCGAACGAGTAGCGGTAGCTGGCGCTGTCGCCCTTGTGCGAGCGTGCCAGCGCTTCGCCGATGGTGCGGCCCATGACGAACTGGTGGCCCATGATCTTCATTGCCTGGCGCACGGCCAGGCGTACCACCGGCTCACCGACGCGGCCGACCAGGCGCTTGAACGCGCTGGGCGCATCGGCGCGGGTGGCGTCGTTCATCTGCACCAGCTTGCCGGTCAGCATCAGGCCCCAGGTGGAGGCGTTGACCAGCACCGAGTCGCTGCCGCCCAGGTGTTTTTCCCAGTCGGCATCGGCCAGCTTGTCGCGGATCAGCTTGTCGGCGGTCTCCTGGTCCGGAATGCGCAGCAGCGCCTCGGCCACGCACATCAGCAGCACGCCTTCCTCGCTGCCCAGGTCGTACTGGCGCATGAAGGCTTCGATCGCGCCCTGGTCCTTGGCGCGCACACGCACCCGGGCGACCAGGTCGGCGGCCAGCGCCTGCACCTTGGCCTGCTCGTCGGCCGGCAGGCGCGCCTGCGCCAGCAGTTCGCGCACATGGCTGGCCTCGTCCTTCAGCCAACCATCGGTGATGGCCTGGCGGAACGGGTTGGGGGACGCCGGCAGTTCCGGCGACAGCAGCGCCGAGTGACGCGGGGCGTCACTGGCGGCAATGGGAGAGGAGGGTGCGTTCATGCCGGTCCGGCCAGTGGAAAACTTGGCGATTTTAATCATTTTTTCGACTTCAGGAAGGCCCGCGCAGCCACCTTCATGAATGCTGATAGCCCCTAGCGGTGGTGGATTCAGCGTGTTCAGCAAAGTCGGGCCGTTTTGTGCCGAATTCGTCATTCGTGCCGCTGGGCCCATGCTGTATTGCAGCATCGGAAAAAGTGTGAATGCACCCTTGCTACCGGCGAGAGGGCAGGGCTACCATCGAGACGTTTCCCGCGGCAGGAACGCGGTTGCGACATGATCGAGGTGCTTACAGCTCCGGATGGGTCAGGTACGCAGCTGCGACTGCGTCCCCCACGGGCGCTCGATGCCCGGCAGTTCGTCCTGTTGTTTGCTGTGTTGTCGGGAGTGATGTGGCTGGTGTCCGCCTTCGGGTGGGTGGCCGGCAATGCATTCGCCCCCCTGTTCGCGCTGCTGTACAGCCTGTTGCTGGCAGCTGCGTTGCGCGCGTTGTGGCGCAGTGGTGAACGGCAGGAGGAAATCCGGGTAGTGCCGGCGTGCGTGGAGGTCATCCCCGTGCCCGGTGGATCGCCGGTGTTCCGGGCTCATCCGCACTGGGTGCGCCTGCTCACCGACGACCAGAGGGTCCGGCTGGCATCCAGCGGCCGGCAGGTGGAGGTGGGGAGTTTCCTCGCGCCGGCCGAACGTCAAACGCTTGTTGAAACGCTTGAAGATTTGCTCGCCGCCAGCGATGGCGGCAACCGACGACGCTAAGGGTCTAGGCAATGAAGCAAAGCAGAGGGTGGGGCACGAAGTGCGTTGCAATGGCCGCCGCGATGGGGGCCCTGCTGTCGATGACGGGGACGGTGCTGGCCCAGGCGGCCGATCCAAAGCCGTGGCAGTTGAACATGGGCAAGGGGGTGACCCAGACCTCGCGCCTGGCCTGGGAATCGAACAACCTTTCGCTRATCGTCTGTACGGTGATCGGCGTGATCGTGTTCGGCGCGATGGCCTACGCGATGTTCAAGTTCCGCAAGTCCAAGGGTGCGGTCGCTGCCACCTTCAGCCACAACACCAAGGCCGAAGTCATCTGGACGGTGATCCCGGTGATCATCCTGGTGGTGATGGCGTGGCCGGCCACGGCCAACCTGATCAAGATGTACGACACCCGCGATGCCGAGATGACGGTCAAGGTCACCGGCTACCAGTGGATGTGGAAGTACGAGTACCTGGGCGAGAACGTGACCTTCACCAGCCGCCTGGACCGCGAGTCCGACCGCATGCGGCAGAGTGGCAAGGTGCCGACCCGCGAGAGCCATCCGCACTACCTGCTGGATGTCGACAACCGGCTGGTACTGCCGGTGGACACCAAGGTGCGCTTCGTCATCACCTCCGACGATGTGATCCACKCCTGGTGGGTGCCGGCGCTGGGCTGGAAGCWGGACGCCATTCCSGGCTTCATCAACGAAGCCTGGACCARCATCGAGCAGCCCGGTGTCTACCGCGGCCAGTGCGCGGAGCTGTGCGGCAAGGACCATGGCTTCATGCCGATCGTGGTCGAGGCGGTGTCCAAGGAAGAATTCAAGCAGTGGCTGGCGCAGCGCAAACCCGCGCCTGCACCGGCAGCCCCTGCCGCGCCTGCCGAACCCACTGCACCTGCCAGTGAAACGCCGGCGCAGCCGGCGGCACCGGCAGCCGCCGAGGCCGGCAACACGCCTGCGGCGGCGGCCAGCGGAGCCTGATGTAACTGCCCGCGGCCGTATCGCGGCTGCGGCGACAACCGATCCTGAGAGGTGTTTTGCAATGGCGCACTCGGCAGTTGGGCACGACGATCACCATCACCCGCAGAGCTTCTTCGAGCGTTGGTTCTTCTCGACCAACCACAAGGACATCGGCACGCTGTACCTGGGTTTCAGCTTCATCATGTTCGTCATCGGCGCGTTCATGAGCGTGCTGATCCGGCTGGAACTGGCCCAGCCCGGCATCCAGTACATCCGTCCGGAAATCTTCAACCAGCTGACCACCGTACACGCGCTGGTGATGATCTTCGGCGGGGTGATGCCGGCCTTCGTCGGCCTGGCCAACTGGATGATCCCACTGCAGATCGGCGCGCCGGACATGGCGCTGCCGCGCATGAACAACTGGTCGTTCTGGCTGCTGCCGGTGGCCTTCAGCCTGCTGCTGCTGACCTTCCTGCTGCCCGGTGGCGCGCCGGCCGGTGGCTGGACGCTGTACCCGCCGCTGTCGCTGCAGGGCGGCTACAACGTGGCGTTCACCGTGTTCGCCATCCACGTGGCCGGCATCAGTTCGATCATGGGCGCGATCAACATCATCGCCACGGTGCTGAACATGCGCGCGCCCGGCATCGACCTGCTGAAGATGCCGATCTTCTGCTGGGCCTGGCTGATCACCGCGTTCCTGCTGATCGCGGTGATGCCGGTGCTGGCCGGTGCGGTGACGATGCTGCTGACCGACAAATTCTTCGGCACCAGCTTCTTCAATGCGGCCGGTGGTGGCGACCCGGTGATGTTCCAGCACATCTTCTGGTTCTTCGGCCATCCCGAGGTCTACATCATGATCCTGCCCGCCTTCGGCGTGGTCAGCGAGATCATCCCGACCTTCAGCCGCAAGCCGCTGTTCGGCTACCAGGCGATGGTCTACGCCACAGCGGCGATCGCGTTCCTGTCGTTCATCGTCTGGGCCCACCACATGTTCACCGTGGGCATGCCGCTGGGCGGTGAGATCTACTTCATGTTCGCCACCATGCTGATCTCGATCCCGACCGGSGTGAAGGTGTTCAACTGGGYCAGCACSATGTGGCGCGGCTCGCTCACGTTCGAAGCCCCCATGCTGTGGTCGGTGGCGTTCGTCATCCTGTTCACCATCGGTGGGTTCTCCGGCCTGATGCTGGCGATCGTGGCCGCCGACTTCCAGTATCACGACACCTACTTCGTGGTCGCCCACTTCCACTACGTGCTGGTGACCGGCGCGGTGTTCGCGCTGATCGCGGCGGTGTACTACTGGTGGCCGAAGTGGACCGGGCGCATGTACAGCGAGAAGTGGGCCAAGGTGCACTTCTGGTGGTCGATCGTGTTCGTCAACCTGCTGTTCTTCCCGCAGCATTTCCTGGGCCTGGCCGGCATGCCGCGCCGCATCCCCGATTACTCGGTGGCGTTCGCCGACTGGAACCTGATCAGCTCGATCGGTGCGTTCGGCATGTTCGCCACGCCGTTCATGATGGCTGCGATCCTGCTGTCCTCGCTGCGCAATGGCGAGAAGGCCGAGGCCCGCTCCTGGGAAGGCGCGCGCGGTCTGGAGTGGACGCTGCCGTCGCCGGCACCGGCGCACACCTTCACCACGCCGCCGACCATCCGCCCGGGCGACCTGGCCCACGACGATATCGGTCATTGAGGTGATGCATGCATAACGAGAGCCCGATCACCCCGGCCAGAGCCGAGCCACGCCTGGCCGCAAGCGCATCGCCAAGCCAGCGGCCGGGCACCGCGCCGCTTTATGCGGAGCAGCGCCAGCGTGYCAGGCGCACCGCGCTGTGGGTGGGCGCGATCGCCGTGCTGGTGTACGTCGGCTTCATCCTCAGCGGCGTGATCGGTCGATGAGCGAAACACCGGCCACCGCTCCGTCACGCAGCGCCGGCCTGCCGCGCCTGATCGGCGTTGCGGTGGTGGTGTTCCTGCTGACGTTCTCGCTGGTACCGCTGTATCGCATCGCCTGCGAGAAGGTATTCGGCGTGCGCCTGGAACGTGGCCCGGGCAGCGAAGCCAGTACCGGTGCTGCCACCGGCAAGCGCACCGTGCGGGTGGAATTCGATGGCGGRGTCAATTCSMRGCTGCCGTGGKCGTTCCATCCCGAACAGCTGACCATGGATGTGGTGCCSGGCGAGCTCAACGAGGCGCTGTACTWCGCCCGCAACGACAGCCAGCAGGCCGTGGTCGGCAGCGCGGTGCCGTCGGTGGCGCCGGCACGCGCGTCGGGATTCTTCAGCAAGACCGAATGCTTCTGCTTCACCGCGCAGACCCTGCAGGCCGGCGAAAAGCGTGACATGCCGGTGCGCTTCATCGTCGATCCGGACCTGCCGCCGGAAATCCGCACGATCACCTTGTCCTACACCTTCTACCGCAACGATGCGTTGTCCGATCGGCTGGCGCCCGCCGCCACGTCGGAAGGCGCCCATGCTGCTCCCTGACCCGGATACCGACCATGGCCCAGACACCTACCGACGCCAACGTGTACTTCGTCCCGGCCCAGAGCAAGTGGCCGTTCGTCGGTTCCATCGCGATGATGGTGACCATGGTCGGCGTGGCCAGTTGGCTCAATGACGCCAGCTGGGGCCGCTGGACGTTCTACATCGGCGTGGCGATGCTGGTGCTGACCCTGTTCTGGTGGTTCAGCGATGTGGTGCGCGAGTCGCAGGCCGGCAACTACAACCGGCAGGTGGATGGTTCGTTCCGGATGGGGATGGTCTGGTTCATCTTCTCCGAAGTGATGTTCTTCGGTGCCTTCTTCGGTGCGCTGTTCTACACCCGCCACCTCGGCCTGTCGTGGTTGAGCGGCGAAGGGCGCGGGGTGATGACCAACGAGCTGCTGTGGCAGGGCTACTCGGCCGGCTGGCCGACCAATGGCCCGGCAGCGATCGGTGGCGCGTTCCAGACGATCCCGGCCTGGGGCCTGCCGCTGATCAATACGCTGATCCTGCTGACCTCGGGCGTGACCCTGACCATCGCCCACCATGCGCTGAAGGCGGGCAACCGCCGCCAGCTGTTGATCTGGCTGGGCCTGACCGTGCTGCTCGGCCTTGGCTTCCTGACCCTGCAGGCCGAGGARTACATCCACGCCTACAAGGAAYTSAACCTSACSCTSGGCTCGGGCATCTACGGTTCGACCTTCTTCATGCTGACCGGCTTCCACGGCGCACACGTGCTGCTGGGAACGATCATGCTGATCGTGATGTGGCTGCGGTCGGCGAAGGGACACTTCACCCGCGACAACCATTTCGGCTTTGAAGCGGCCGCGTGGTACTGGCACTTCGTCGACGTGGTGTGGCTGATGCTGTTCCTGTTCGTCTACGTGCTTTGACCGCGCAGGCGTCGGCAGCGTCAGCCGCCGGCGCTGCCTGGCCTGATGGGGCGTCAGCCGCCGATGCCGTGCGGTTTGATCCAGCCCATGTAGATGCTCACGATCACCAGTACGATCAACGCCACCGACACTCCGATGCGGCGGGTCAGTGCATTGACCGTGCGCTTGGTCTGGCCGCGGTCCACCAGCAGGTAATACAGGCCGGCGCCCAGATTCCAGACGATGACGATCAGAAACGCGATTACCAGCAGGGTCTTCAGCGAATCACTCATGCGCGGCTCGAGGGCAGGGTGGATGTGCCTATCTGACCGCGTTTGCGCGGACTTGTCATGATGCGCCAGCACACGCGCCTGATCGGCTGGCTGATGGCGTTGCTGGCGATGGCCGGATTCACCGCGCTGGGGCTGTGGCAGCTGCAGCGGATGCAGGCCAAGCAGGTGTTGCTGGATGCACAGGGGCCAGCCGTGGCGCAGGCGCTGCCGTTGGCGCAGGCGCTGGCGGCGCAGGGCGCGCTGCATGGCGTGGCCGATCACGGTCGCTTCCTGCCGGGCGTGGTGCTGCTGGACAACCAGACCCGCCACGGCCGCGCCGGAGTGAAGATCTATCGTCCGTTCCGCAGCGATGCGGGCAGCGTGTTGCTGGTGGACCTTGGCTGGCGCGCGCTGCCGCCGGACCGCAGGTTGCCGGTGGTGCCGGCACCGCCGTCGCCGGTGGCCGTGCGAGGCCTGTTGGCGCCGCCCCCTTCGTCCGGGCTGGCGCTGGGGCCGGCGTTCACTACCACCGATGTTGCAGGGCGCTGGCTGGCCAGTCGCCTTCCCGCCGATGGCCTGGCTGCGGCACTGGGCCTGCCATCGTTGCCCGAGCGCGTGCTGCGGCTGGACCCGGCGCTGCCGTTCGGCGATGAGCGCGATCTCGACCTGCTCCCGAACACGCTGCCGCCGCAGCGCCACCTGGGTTACGCCGTGCAGTGGTTCGGGCTGGCGCTGACCGTGYTGGTGGTGGCGCTGGTACTGGAATGGCGCAGAAGACGGCCCGTTGCCCGGTAGTGCCGGCCGCTGGCCGGCATCCCTTTCCCAACCATGAGAAAATGCCCTGCATGAACACTGCTACCTCCCCGCAGGCGCGCGGCAACGGCCGCCGGACCCTGGTGCTGCTGTTCGCCGTTTTCTTCGGGGCGATGGCGCTGGCCGCCCTCCTGCGTTTCTCCGGATGGCAGCCGACCGCACATCGCAACAGCGGGCAATTGCTGAAGCCGCCGGTGGATCTGCGCCAGCAACCGCCGACGCTGGCCAATGGCGCGGCCTACCCCTGGAACCCCGAGGCGCGCACATGGCGCCTGCTGGTGGCCCCGGCCGGAGCCTGCGACGCGCAGTGCGTCACTTTGTCGCAGGGACTGGGCAAGGTGTGGCAGCTGTTCGGCCATAACGCCGATAATGTCGAGATCCTGTGGCTGGGAACGCCACCGGCGTCGATCGCCTCGCTGCCCGCGCTGCGGCCGCTGGCCCCGTCGCCAGCCCTGCGCGCGGCGCTGCCTGGCGTCGATGATCCGGCGGGTCTGCCGGTCTACGTGATCGATCCGAACGGCTTCGTGATCATGCGTCATGCCCCCGGGAGCGATCTCGGCGGTCTGCGCAAGGACATGGCCACGTTGCTGAAACTGAAGTGAGTCCCGTTTGATGAGCCTTTCCGCGCGTCCGGCGCTGCACCGCAATTTCCACCGCCTGGCGTGGTTCGCCATGATCATGACCGCGAGCACGATCATGTTCGGTGCCTTCGTGCGCCTGTCCGATGCCGGCCTGAGCTGCCCGGACTGGCCGACCTGCTATGGGCAGGCAACCTGGCCGCAGCACGTGGAAGAGACCATTGGCCACCCGGCAGCGGAGATCCGTCCGCTGGAAACACACAAGGCCTGGCGTGAGCAGGTGCACCGCTTCCTGGCCGGCGCGCTCGGCATCGAGATCCTGACCCTGGCCCTGCTGGCCACGCGCAAGCGGCGTTTCGGAAGCACGGCGGTGGTCACCGCCTGCGTGCTGGTGGCCGCGGGCATACCGCTGTACATGATGGGCTGGCATGGAACCGCCAGCGCACTGGCGCTGGTCGGCGAGGCCATCCTGCTGATCGCGGCGCTGCGCTGGAGCAACATCGACCTGGCGCGCGCTGCGCTGCTGACGTTGGCGGTGGTGATCTTCCAGGCGCTGCTGGGCATGTGGACGGTGACCCTGCTGCTCAAGCCGATCGTGGTGATGGGTCATCTGCTGGGCGGCATGCTGATGTTCGGCCTGCTGGTGTGGATGGCCTGGCGTGCCACGCACATGCCGATCACCCTGGCTGAGGCGCCGAAGCTGAAGTGGCTGCTGCGCATTGGCGTGGCGGTGCTGGTCACCCAGATCGCGCTGGGTGGCTGGGTCAGCGCCAACTACGCGGCGCTGGCGTGCGGCGGCGGCAGCGCCTCGCTGGACAACTTCCCGCGCTGTGCCAACCAGTGGTGGCCGCAGCACAACTTCGCCGAGGGCTTCACCCTGTGGCGCGGTATCGGTGTGGACTACGAAGGCGGCGTGCTCGACGGTGCCTCGCGCATCGCCATCCAGATGGCCCATCGCCTGTTTGCCATCGTCGTTGCCGTTTACCTGCTGTGGCTGGGCCTGCGCCTGTTCCGGCTGCCGAGCATGCGCGGCTGGGCTTCGGCCCTGGTCGCGCTGCTGGTGCTGCAGGTCACCCTCGGCATCCTCAACGTGAAGCTGGCGCTGCCGCTGGAAGTGGCAGTGGCGCACAACGGCGTTGCCGTTGCCCTGTTGTTTGTATTGGTCAGCCTGCTGGCCCGCCTGCGTGCCCCGGACTGATCCCATGTTTTCCAACTATCGCCAGTACTGGGACCTGACCAAGCCCAAGGTCGTTGCCCTTATCGTCTTCACCGCCCTGGTCGGCATGGTCCTGGCCATTCCCGGCGTGCCCAGCTGGGAGCAGGTGCGTGCCGGCCTGCTCGGCTTCCTCGGCATCTGGCTTGCCGCGTCCGCCGCTGCAGCCATCAACCAGCTGCTGGATGCGCACATCGACGCGCAGATGGCGCGCACCTCGTGGCGTCCGCTGGTGGTGGGCAAGGTCAAGCCGTGGCAGGTGCTGGTATTCGCCGGCGTGCTGATCGTGCTGTCGATGGCGATCCTGGTGCTGTGGGTGAACTGGATCACCGCGGTGCTGACCTTCGCCTCGCTGATCGGTTATGCGGTGATCTACACCGTCTACCTGAAACGTGCGACCTCGCAGAACATCGTCATCGGTGGTCTGGCCGGTGCGATGCCGCCGATGCTGGGGTGGGCGGCGGTGACCGGCATGCAGGGGCAGTCGGACTGGGCGTACTCGTCGCTGCTGGTGCTGATCATCTTCATCTGGACGCCGCCGCACTTCTGGGCGCTGGCGATCTTCCGTCGCGAGGATTACGCCAAGGCGGAAATCCCGATGCTGCCGGTCACCCATGGCGTGGTGCACACGCGCAAGCAGATCATGGCGTACTCGGTGGTGCTGGCGCTGGTCTGCCTGCTGCCGTACCTGGTTGGCATGAGCGGAGCGTTCTACCTGGGCGGGGCGATCGTGCTCAACGCGGTGTTCCTCTGGTACGCCTGGCGCATGCTCAACCCGCCGGACGAGCTGTTCTCGATGAAGATGTTCAGTTACTCCATCGTCTATCTGATGGCGCTGTTCGCCTTCCTGCTGGTGGACCACTGGATCCTGCCCTGGTTGTAGCGGGTGGATCCGCCGGGCATGGCCCGGCGCTACCTGTGGAACATCCACTGCCCTGGTTGTGACGGGGTGACGCCGCCGGGCATGGCCCGGCGCTGTTCCACAGGTCAGGGCGCGCGCTTGGCATACCGTTGCGCGATCACCCCGCAGACGATCAGCTGGATCTGGTGATAGATCATCACCGGCAGCACGATCGCGCCGAGGCTGCCCCCAGCGAACAGCACCTTGGCGATCGGAACGCCGGTGGCCAGGCTCTTCTTCTCTTCGAGCCGCAGAACACGATGGCGATCTCGTCTTCGCGGTTGAAGCGCAGGCGGCGGGCGATGAAGGTGATCAGCGGCATGGCGATGCCCAGCAGTACCGCCGCCACCACCGCCACCGCGAACAGCGACAGCAGCGGTGTCTTGCTCCACAACCCCTCGGTAACCGCTTCGCCGAATGCCGAGTACACCACCAGCAGGATCGTGGCCTGGTCGGTGTAGCGCAGCAGCGCGCGCTGCCTCTCAACCCAGCCGGCGATCCACGGGCGCAGCAGGTGGCCGGCCACGAACGGCACCAGCAGCTGCAGCATGATGCCGCCGATGGCATGCAGCGGGTCGTGCACGCCGCCGGAGGTGCCGGCCAGTGCGGTCAGCAGCAGGGGCGTGAGGAACACGCCGAGGATGCTCGACAGCGAGGCACTGCACACGGCCGCCGGCACGTTGCCGCGCGCCATCGAGGTGAACGCGATGGACGACTGCACGGTGGAGGGCAGGGTGCACAGGAACAGCACGCCCAGGTACAGCTCAGGCGTCAGCAGCCAGCCGGACAACGGCTTGAACAACAGCCCCAGCAGCGGGAACAGGATGAAGGTGCAGGCGAGGATCGTCAGGTGCAGGCGCCAGTGCAGCATGCCGCCGATGATCGATTCGCGTGGCAGGCGCGCGCCGTGCAGGAAGAACAGCGCGGCGATGGCGACGGTGGTGACATCGTCGAGCACCAGGGCGGCGGCGCCTTTCATCGGCAGCAGCGAGGCCAGGCCGACGGTGCACAGCAGGGCGAGGGTGAAGTTGTCCGGTCGCAGGCGCGACCACCAGCGGGTCATGGTGGATGGGCTCCTTGGTGCGGGGGGATTACCCCGGGAATCAGGGGGTGGGAGAAGGGATCGCCAGACGCTCGCGGGTGGCCGCTTCCAACGACTTCAGGCCGGCTCGCTGGCCCAGTTGCAGCGCCTGTTCCGGGCTGGCGTGTTCGTAGCGTGCGTTGACCAGGCCGAGCACGGCACCGGCGCGGTTGCCGGAAGCGCAGTGCAGCAGCACCGGCCCCTGGCTCTGCTGCAGCGCCTGGTGCACGGCGCGCAGGTTGGTGGCATCCAGGCCTTCGGCGCCGGCTACCGGGATGCGCACATAGCGCAGGCCGAGCGCTTCGGCCTCGCGTGTTTCATCGAAGCCGCGATCTTCATCGGGTTGGCGCAGGTCGATCACCGTGCGCACGCCTTGGGCAGCCAGTTCGTGCAGTTGCGCGGCCGTGGGCTGGCCACCGGCGTAGAGGCCGGGGCGGACTTCAGCAAGAACAGGGTCCGCAGCCCAGGCCGGCAGGATCGGGCAGAGCGACAACAACAACAGCAGGCAGGTCAGGCGCAGCAGCATGCTCTCTCCGGGAATGTGTTCTGCCGCTACAGGCGCAGATTGGCGCGTGCCTTCAGCAGCTCGCGCATCTCGTACTTGTCAGTATCGTCCAGACCCTGTTGTCGCTGCTTGGCGTTGAGGTCGTCGATCCGCTGGAACAGCAGCTGCTTCTCCAGCTGGCCGACTGCGTCATGCAGTTCCACCGTCCACATCGCTTCATCGCCCGCCAGCGTCTGCGCGGCCAAGGTGTGCAGTGAGGCCTGTTCTTCGCGGCCGTCGAAATGCTCCAGCAGGGCGCCGGTACTGATGTCCGGGCGCTGTTCGACCAGCCCCAGCAATTCCAGCAGCAGCTCCACGCCGGGCAGGCGCAGGCCCTGGAAGTGGTGCTTGCCGCCCAGGGTCAGGGCCAGCGATGGCTGCTGCAGCAGGACGGCGATCGCGCCGCGCACCAGGCTGCGCTTGGCCGCCGGCTGGATCGTGCGCGGCGCGGCGCGTTGTGGCATCTGCGGCCGGCCCGCCTGCGCGTTGCCACCCAGGCCGGTCAGCTGCGCCAACTGCTGCTTCATCAGGTCGCCGAAGGCACCATCGGGAATCTGCGCGAGCATCGGCTTGGCGCGCTCGGCCAGCCGTGCCTTGCCGTCCAGGGTGCCCAGGTTGATCTCGCGGGTCAGTTCGTCGAAGAAGAACTGCGACAGCGGCGTGGCCTCCTTCAGGCGTTCGTCGAAGGCCTCGGCGCCTTCCTTGCGCACGATGCTGTCCGGGTCTTCGCCGTCGGGCAGGAACAGGAAGAAGGCCTGGCGGCCGTCCTTCATGCGTGGCAGCACCGATTCCAGCGCCTTCCAGCCGGCGCGGCGGCCGGCGGCGTCGCCATCGAAGCAGAAGAACACGTCCGGCGCGTTGCGGAACAACAGTTCGGCGTGGTCCGGCGTGGTCGCCGTGCCCAGCGTCGCCACCGCCTGGGTGACGCCGAACTGGAACAGCGAGACCACGTCCATGTAGCCCTCGACCACGATCAAGCGCTCGATCTTCTGGTTGGCCTGGCGCACCTGCCACAGGCCGTACAGCTCGCGGCCCTTGTGGAACAGCGCGGTCTCGGGCGAGTTGAGGTACTTGGGGCCGTCATCCTTCTCGAACACGCGCCCGCCGAAGGCGATCACCCGGCCACGGCGGTCGAAGATCGGGAACATCACCCGGTCGCGGAACTTGTCGTAGACGTGGCCGCGGTCGTTCTTGGAGAACAGGCCGGCGCGGTCGAGCAGCTTCATCCGCCGCTCGTCCTTGCCCAGTGCGTCGCGCAGGCCGCTGTAGCCATCAGGTGCATAGCCGATCTGGAAGCGCGCGCGGTTCTCTTCATCCACGCCGCGGCCATCGAGGTAGCTGCGGGCTTTCTCGCTGCCTTCCAGGTTCTTCTGGAAGAACTTGGTTGCCGCGTCCAGCGCCGAATACAGCTCGCGACTGTCATCCTGCTGCTGGGCGTTGCGCGGGTTCTCGCTGCGCGGCACTTCCATGCCGGCACGCTTGGCCAGTTCATCCACCGCGTCGAGGAATTCGAGGCGGTCGTAGTTCATCAGGAAGCTGATGGCCGTGCCGTGCGCGCCGCAGCCGAAGCAGTGATAGAACTGCTTGGTCGGCGAGACGGTGAAGGAGGCCGAGCGTTCGTCATGGAACGGGCAGYGCGCGGCGTACTCCTTGCCCTGGCGCTTCAACGGCACGCGGCTGCCCACCACCTCGACGATGTCGGAGCGGGCCAGCAGGTCGTCGATGAAAGCGTCGGGGATACGGGCCATGGGCAACGAGGCAGGGCGTGGCGGCAGCCACGCGGAAGGGGGAAGTCAGTCCCCCTAGTTTACCCCTTGCCGGCCACGTTCCCGGGCGCGTTCGCCGCAGTGCCAGGGTCGATGCCGGCAGCGAGCAGATGATGGCGTGCGCGCAGGCGTTCATCGATCACCGCGGTCATCAGCGCGCCGACGAAGAAGACCACGGTGGCGTAGTAGATCCAGACCAGCGAGATCACCAGCGCACCCATCGAGCCGTAAGCGCTGCCCGGTGCGACGGTGGCGATGTACACGCCGATGCCATAGCGGCCGAGCGCGAACAGCGCCGAGGTGATGAGGCCGCCGATGAAGGCCTGGCGCCACGCCACGCGCCGGTCCGGCAGGTAGTGATACATGAAGGCGAAGCCGACCGCGTACAGCAGCAGGCTGGTCAGGTAGCCGATGGCCGGCAGGATCGAGGGCAGCTGCGCAAAGGCCACCTGCAGCACGGTGGTGGCGGTCATCGACAGGATCAGCAGGAAGCCCAGCGCCAGCACGACGCCGAAGGAGAACACGCGCTTGCGCAGCCAGGCCTTGATGCCCTCCAGGCGTTCGCCGCTGGTGCGGAAGATCAGGTTCAGTGCGTTCTGCAACTGGGCAAACACCGCAGTGGCGCCAACGAACAGCAACAGCGTGCTCCACAGCCCGGCCAGCGATCCGACGTCGGGCTGGTTGTCGGCATTCTTCAGCACGGTTTCGGCCACGGTCGCGGCACTGCTGCCGGCCACCGAGCTGATCTGGTCGACCAGGGCCTGCTGTGCCGGCGGATACAGCGAGGCGGTCAGCCACAGCAGCAGCACCAGCAGCGGCGCCATCGACAGCAGGGCATAGAAGGAAACCGAGGCGGCCTGGGTCAGCACGTCGATTTCGACGAAGCGCTTGACGACGGCCATCGGGAAACTGTCCTGCAGGCGCTTGATGTACTTGTGCAGGGACGCGGGGCCGCCGTGCGGCGCGCGGTCTTCGGGGGCGTGGGACGTTGGATCAACCATGCCGGAGTTGTAGCAGCACCACGTCGAAGACGCGGTGAAGCAGGTGCGCAGGAGCGCGTCCCGGAGTCCCTTCGCAGTGCGGAAGGGACCCGGGTCTGGCGTTGCTTACGACAGCGCCTGCTTGACCAGCTTGGACACCAGGCCCATGTCGGCCTGGCCGGCCAGCTTGGGCTTCAGCGCGCCCATCAGCTTGCCCATGTCGGCCGCGCTGCTGGCGCCGGTTTCGGCGATGGCCGCCTGGATGGCCGCGACAATCTCGGCTTCGCCCATCTTGGCCGGCAGGTAGGCTTCGATCACCACGATTTCGGCGCGCTCGATTGCCGCCAGGTCTTCGCGGTTGGCCGCTTCAAACTGGCTGACCGAGTCCTTGCGCTGCTTSACCAKCTTGTCGAGCACGGCGATCACGGCGGTGTCGTCGAGCTCGATGCGCTCGTCGACTTCCTTCTGCTTGATGGCGGCGTTGATCAGGCGGATGACGCCCAGCTTGTGCTTCTCGCCGCCCTTCATGGCGGCCTTCATGTCTTCGGTGAGCTGCTGCTTCATGCTCATGACGAACCTCGTGGTGGTAGTGGGGCAGGGCGGATGCCCGGGCCCGGAAACGCAAAAAGCCGGCGACGCTCGCGCGTGCCGGCTTCGACTCCATCGCGGCAGGGAATGCCCACCGCAATGAAGATGCGTCCGATCAGTACAGGCGCTGACGCTTGGTAACGTCGCGCGACGAGCGGCGCAGCTGACGCTTCACAGCAGCGGCGGCCTTGCGCTTGCGCTCCTGGGTCGGCTTTTCG
This sequence comes from Stenotrophomonas sp. 05L414_2, assembly GCF_056397905.1. NCBI lineage: Bacteria > Pseudomonadati > Pseudomonadota > Gammaproteobacteria > Lysobacterales > Lysobacteraceae > Stenotrophomonas > Stenotrophomonas sp. 05L414_2. Next base: position 36,846 of record NZ_JBFTOJ010000002.1, on the reverse strand, counting down.
TAGAACTCGCGCTTGCGGGTTTCGGCCAGCACACCGGCCTTTTCGCAAGTGCGCTTGAAGCGGCGAAGAGCAAACTCAAAGGGTTCGTTCTCGCGGACTTTGACGCTGGGCATGGAATCTCCGGGACACAGTAGAACCGGGTCACGCCCGGCGAGCCGCACATTATAGTGGCGAATAAACAAACTGCAAGCCACAAATCCTGAATAGGGGCAAGTTGTTGGATTGCAGTGAGGCCTGCCAGTTCCCCGAGGGGTTGGCAGGGGCGTCATAATAGCAGGCATGCGAGTCCTTGGCATCGAATCTTCCTGTGACGAGACCGGCGTGGCGGTGTATGACACCGACCTGGCCGGCAGCGCTGCCCTGCGCGCCCATGCGGTCTACAGTCAGATCGCCCTGCACGCCGAGTACGGCGGTGTGGTGCCTGAACTGGCCAGCCGTGACCACGTGCGCAAGCTGCTGCCGTTGATCCGGCAGACGCTGGCCGAGGCCGGGCTTGGCGTGAACGACATCGACGGGGTGGCCTACACCGCCGGCCCCGGCCTGGTCGGGGCGCTGCTGGTGGGCGCCGGCGTGGCCCGGTCGCTGGCCTGGGCGCTGGAGGTCCCCGCCGTGGGCGTGCACCACATGGAAGGTCACYTGYTGGCGCCGCTGATGGAAGACGATCCGCCGCAGGCCCCGTTCGTGGCGCTGCTGGTGTCCGGTGGCCATACCCAGCTGGTGGCCGTCGATGCCATCGGCCAGTACCGGCTGCTGGGCGAAACCTTGGACGACGCCGCAGGCGAAGCCTTCGACAAGACCGCCAAGATGATGGGCCTGCCGTACCCCGGCGGGCCGCAGCTGGCCGCGCTGGCCGAGCAGGGCACGCCGGGCGTCTACCGCTTCACGCGGCCGATGACTGATCGCCCGGGCCTGGATTTCAGCTTCTCCGGCCTGAAGACCCAGGTCCTGATGGCCTGGCGCGACAGCGACCAGAGCGAGCAGACCCGCGCCGACATCGCCCGTGGCTTTGAAGACGCCGTGGTCGAGACCCTGTGCATCAAGTGCGAACGCGCGCTGGAAGCGGCCGGCACCAATGTGATCGTGGTGGCCGGCGGCGTGGGTGCGAACAAGCGCCTGCGCGCCCGCCTGCAGCAGATGGCCGAGCGCCTCGGCGGCCGCGCCTGCTTCCCGCGGCCGGCGTTGTGCACCGACAACGGCGCGATGATCGCCTTCGCCGGCGCGCTGCGCCTGCTGGCGGGCCAGCACAGCCCCCCGAAGGTGGACGTCACCCCGCGCTGGGACATGGCGACGCTGCCGGCGGTGTAAAGCCCCGCAACCGGTAGCGCCGGGCCATGCCCGGCGGACGCATTATGGACGCCCTGCCAACGGAGAGGCCGCCAGCACCGTGGTGGCCCGTTCATGGCGCTGCAGCCATGCCAGCGTGTGCGGGCACCGGGCGTGGATCAGCCGCCCGATCGCGGCCAGGTCGGCGCCGATGTCGCGCTCAAGGATCGGTTCGTGGTGGGCGATGCGGTTGCGCAGGTGGCGGATGCGGTCGATATCTGCGTGGATGGCTTTCCTGGTGACACTGGGATGGGCCGAAGGCGCATGGCGTAGAACACCGCTGAGTGCTGGTATCCACAGCGAAGCGTCGAAGCGGCAGGTGAAGAGCTGCTGCCAGAAAACCATCGGCAGGTTGGCGACGATCTCGGGCGTGTCGGTGGTACGGCCGGTGACCAGTTCCAGTGCGGTTCTCGCCGAAGCGGATGAAGATGCCGGCAACCTGCGACGGAAGGCATCATTCCACGGCCATCGAGGCCCATGTTGCCGGGCCAGCGCCGATGCGGCTGCGTTGCGGATGACCACTTCGCACAGATGCACCGGCATCATCAGCGCACCGCACATCCGCATGTTCCACAGGTACAGGGATTCGGCGGTGACACCCGGGCTGCAGGCCGATGCAATTCTCTCGTAGGTCGACAGGCGCTCCGCTGACAGAGCGCGCCTCAATGCATCGTATGCAGCCATCGTGATGTGCGGTGGTGAAGGAAGGGTCGATGCTGGCCAGAGACGGCGGCGATCACCATCGGGGAACGCCGTTGCCTGCGTGACCGATTTCCTGTGTTTCGGCTCGGACGAATTCCGTGAGTTGCTTTGTCGCAATTGGCCTTGACCGGCGATTGGGTCCTTGCCTAACCTCAGTGCCTGCGCCACCGGGACCCGCGGCTTGAGAAAGCTCCCCCCGGGGACAAAACGGTAGTACCAAAGGGCCCCGCTAGCAGGGCCCTTTGTCTTTTCCAGACCTTGCGAATGCCCGGCGACCCTCCTCCGTTCCGGGCAGGCTCACTGCCGTCCCGTTACCATGGCCGCCTGTTTTCCGGCTGGTAACCGCAATGGACAAGGTTTTCATCGAAGGGCTGACGATCGACGCCCTGATCGGCATCTACGATTGGGAGCGGCGGATCCGCCAGGACCTGGTGTTCGATCTGGAGATGGGGTTCGACAACCGTCGCCCGGCCGCCAGCGATGACATTGCCCACACCCTGAACTACAAGGCGGTCAGCAAGCGCCTGGAGCAGTTCGTGCGCGAATCGGAGTTCGGCCTGGTGGAGACCCTGGCCGAGCGCTGCGCGCAGATCGTGCTGGACGAGTTCGACGTGAAGTGGCTGCGCCTGAAGCTGAGCAAGCCCGGGGCGGTGCGCGGTGCACGTGCGGTCGGCGTGATCATCGAACGCTCGCGGGACTGACACGCCGGTAATGCCGGCCGTCGGCTGGCAACCCCCGGTAGTGCCGGCCGCTGGCCGGCAACCTCAACAGCAATGAAGAAGGAGACAACCGATGGTGGACGCAGTGGTGGCGGTACAGTGGCTGGAAAAGCTGCAGAACACACTGGAACCCTATCCTGGCGCCTACCTGGCGTTGATGATCTCGGCGCTGCTGGTTGCCGCCGGCCTGGCCAACTGGGTGACCAAGCGCATCCTGCTGCGCGGCCTGCGTCGCCTGCTCAACCGCCTGCCCGGCGCCGATACCGGCCGCGGCAGCCATCTGATGCGGGTCATTTCGCGGCTGTCCAACGTGGTGCCCAGCCAGGTGATCGCCTCRGGCATCCGTATCGTGCCGGACCTGCCGCCGGGCCTGGTCGGCTTCATCATCGGTGCCTGCCAGGCGTGGGCGATCCTGACCGTGGTGCTGGCGCTGTCGCATGCGCTGGATGCGGCCAACGACCTGTACGAACGTCGCCCCGAGGCGCGCAACAAGCCGATCAAGGGGTACCTGCAGGTCGCCAAGATCATCATCTTCGTGATCGCCGGGCTGTCGATCGTTGCCACCCTCGCCGGTGTCGACCTGCGCTACCTGGTCACCGGCCTGGGCGCGGCCACCGCAGTACTGATGCTGATCTTCCAAGACACCATCCTGTCGCTGGTGGCCAGCGTGCAGATCAGTGGTGATGGGCGTATCCGTATCGGCGACTGGATCGAGATGCCCAGCCAGAATGCCGACGGCGATGTCATCGATATCGCCCTGCATACGGTGACGGTGCAGAACTTCGACAAGACCATCACCACCATCCCGACCAAGAAGCTGGTGACCGAGTCGTTCAAGAACTGGCGCGGCATGCAGGAGGCCGGTGGCCGCCGGATCAAGCGCGCGCTGTTCCTGGACCAGCACAGTGTGCGTTTCATGGAGGAGGACGACCTGGCCTTCCTCGGCCAGTTCGCCCTGCTGGGCGACTACCTGCGCGGCAAGCAGCAGGAGCTGGGCCAGTGGAACGGGCGCCTGCGCGAGCAGGGCGTGGCCGAGGTCAACAGCCGCCGGGTGACCAACCTGGGCACCTTCCGCGCCTACGTGGAGCGTTATCTGGCCAGCCACCCGGGCATCCATACCGATATGACCCTGCTGGTGCGCCAGCTGCAGCCGACCACCGAAGGCCTGCCGCTGGAGCTGTACTGCTTCACCCGCAGCACCGCCTGGGGCGAATACGAGGCGGTGCAGTCGGACATCTTCGACCACCTGCTGGCGATCCTGCCGGCCTTTGGCCTGCGGGTGTTCCAGGCGTCCAGCGACGCGATGTTGATGGCCGGGCAGCGCCAGTTGGCCGGCTCGGAGTAAGCTGCGATGCCCCCGGCCGGACCGTACGGATCCGGCTGGTGGCTGAAACTGAATGACGAAACCTCTCGCCAAATCGTCCGGGATCGCTAGAATGCCGGGCTTGTAAACGTTTTCATTAAGGACTGCCGGTGGCCTCCGATCGCATCGAATCCCTCATTGCCCAGATGACCGTCGAGGAAAAAGTCGGCCAGCTGGGTGTCTTCGCGGACATGGTCCGCCCGTTCGCCCCGGACGTGAACCCGGAAGCCAACGTGCGCAATGCCGACCAGGTGCTGCAGCAGGTGCGCGAGGGCAAGGTCGGCTCGCTGTTCAACGGTGTCGGCGCCGAGCTCGGCCGCCGCATCCAGCAGGTCGCCACCGAGGAGAGCCGCCTGGGCATCCCGGTGATCCTGGCGGCCGACGTCATCCACGGCATGCGCACGGTGTTCCCGATTCCGCTGGGCGAGGCCGCCAGCTTCGAGCCGGATCTGGCCGAGCGCACCGCGCGCGCCACTGCGGTTGAAGCTACCGCTGCCGGCCTGCACTGGACCTACGCACCGGCAGTGGACATCGCCCGTGACCAGCGCTGGGGCCGCGGTGCCGAAGGTGCCGGTGAGGACGTGGTACTGGGCTGTGCCTTCGCCGCTGCCCGCGTGCGTGGCTTCCAGGGCAGCGACCTGCGCGCCGCCGACTCGCTGCTGGCCACGCCCAAGCACTTTGCCGCCTATGGCGCGGTGATGGCCGGCATGGAATACAACATGGTGGACATTTCGCCGCAGACCCTGCGCGATGTGCACCTGCCGCCGTTCAAGGCGGCCTTCGATGCTGGCGCGATCACCGTGATGTCCTCGTTCAACGACATCAACGGCGTGCCGGCCAGCGCCAACGCCGAGCTGCTGACCGACATCCTGCGCGGTGAATGGAAGTTCCCGGGCGTGGTGATCTCCGACTACACCGCCGACATGGAACTGGTCGCGCACGGTTATGCCGCCGACGACCGCGATGCCACCGCCAAGGCGTTCACCGCCGGCCTGGACCTGAGCATGCAGAGCGGCTTCTACGCCGAGCACCTGCCGGGCCTGGTGGAGAGCGGCGAGGTGCCGATGAGCGTGCTGGATGAAGGCGTGCGCCGCATCCTGTGGCTGAAGGAAGCCATCGGCCTGTTCGACGACCCGTACCGTTCGCTGGACCCGGCGCGCGAAGCCGATACCTCCCATATCGACGCCCATGACGAACTGTCGCGTGATGCCGCGCGCCGTTCGATCGTGCTGCTGAACAACCGCGACAACGTGCTGCCGCTGCAGAAGAACGGGCAGAAGATCGCGCTGATCGGCCCGTTCGTGCAGGACCGCGACAACATCGAAGGCTGCTGGACGCTGTTCGGCGACAAGCAGCGCTACGTGGATCTGGAAACCGGCGTGCGCGCGGCCATCGGCGATGACGCGCAGCTGGAAGTGGTGCCGGGATGCGAACTGGAAGCCGCCATTGCCGGTGGCACCGAGGCGGCCGTGGCCGCTGCGCTGCGCGCCGACGTGGTGGTGCTGGCGCTGGGCGAGCCGCAGCGTTACAGCGGCGAGGCGCAGTCGCGCGTGGAGATCACCCTGCCGCCGGCACAGCAGGCGCTGGCCGAAGCGGTGGCGATGACCGGCAAGCCGCTGGTGGTGCTGCTGCGCAATGGTCGCGCGCTGGCCCTGCAGGGCGCCGTGCGCAATGCGCATGCCGTTGCGATCACCTGGTACCTGGGCACGCAGACCGGCCATGCCGTGGCCGATGTGCTGTTCGGCGATTACAGCCCCTCCGGCCGCCTGCCGGTCAGCTTCCCGCAGGTGTCCGGCCAGCAGCCGTACTTCTACAACCACCCGCGCACCGGTCGCCCGGAACTGCCGACGATGTCGGAATTCAAGGCACGCTGGCGCGAGATTCCGAACGAGCCGTTGTACCCGTTCGGCCATGGCATCGGCTACACCACCTTCGCCTACGGCGTGCCGCAGCTGAGCAGTGCGCGCGTCGGCTGGGACGACACCCTGACCCTGACCACCACGCTGACCAATACCGGCAGCGTGGCTGGCGAGGAAGTGGTGCAGCTGTACATCCACGACCGCGTGGCCAGCCGCGTGCGGCCGGTGCGCGAGCTGAAGGACTTCCGCAAGGTGGCCCTGCAGCCGGGCGAGTCGGCCGAGGTGGTGTTCACCCTGACCCGTGAACAGCTGGCATTCACCGGCCGCGACGGCGTGCTGCGTGCMGAGCCGGGCCTGTTCGACGTGTGGGTGTGCGCCTCGTCGATGGCCGGTGACGCGGTGCAGTTCGAACTGCTGAAGGCCTGATCGGTAGAGCATCCACGCATGGCGTGGATCTACTGGCAATGAGTAGCGCCGGGCCATGCCCGGCGTCCTCACCCATGGCGAACACGCCGGGCACGGCCCGGCGCTACCATCGGAGCCTGATCCGATGGAGACCGCGCATGCGCACGATGGCCTACCTTGTTCCTGTCCTGTTGCTGGCAGCGTGCTCGCAGCCGGCACCGCCGCCCGAACCTGCCGCCGATGCGCCTCCGCCGATGACGGGCGCGACGCCGGCCGAGGCGGCCGCCAGCACCACGCCCGATGCCGTCGCCGCGCCACAGGCTGCGGCGGAGCACGCCAAGGATACGGCTGCGACGCCGGCCGATGCTGCCAACCCCGCAGCACCTGCGGCGGCAGACGACGCCCGCGCGCGCATCGAGACGCTGCTCGGCGATGCGGCGCAGTATGAAAAAGTATTCACTGCCTTCAAGACCGCAGTGGTCGGTGGCGATCGCGCGGCGGTGGTTGAAGAAGTGCGTTTCCCGCTGAACATCAGCGGTGGCAGGAAGATCACCGGGCCCGGTGAATTCCAGCGCAACTACGAAAAGATCATCACCCCGGCGGTGGTCAAGGCGGTGTCCGCGCAGGACTTCGGCACGGTGTTCGTCAACCAGCAGGGCGTGATGATCGGCGATGGCCAGGTCTGGCTGACCGGCGAGTGCCTGGACAAGGCCTGCACGCGCACCGAGGTGAAGGTCGGCACCATCCAGTAACGAAAACGGCCCCGTATGCAGGGCCGTTCCAGATCGGTAGTGCCGGCCGCTGGCCGGCAACCAGGGCTCCTGCAGGTGCCGGCCAGCAGCCGGCACCACCCGGCCGTCAGGCCTTCGGCGTGAGCTTCAGCAGCCGTGCCTTGCTGCCGTCTTCCAGCAGCCACAGTGCGCCGTCCGGGCCCTGTTCCACTTCGCGGATGCGCTCGCCCATGTTGAAGCGTTCGGCCTCGCGCGCGCTGTCGCCGTCGAAGGCAACCCGCACCAGCGAGGTGGACGACAAGCCACCGATGAAGGCGCTGCCCTTCCACTGCGGGAACAGGCTGCCGCTGTAGAACATCAGGCCGGCCGGGGAAATGACCGGGTTCCAGGTCACCTTCGGTGCGGCGAACTCCGGGCGGGTGTCATGGTCGGGAATCGGACGGCCGTCGTAGTGGTCGCCGTTGGACACGATCGGGTAGCCGTAGTTGGCACCGCGCACGATCAGGTTCAGCTCATCGCCGCCGGCCGGGCCCATCTCCTGCGCCCACAGCTTGCCATTGGCATCGAAGGCGATGCCCAGCACGTTGCGGTGGCCGAGCGACCACACCTGCGCGGCCACGCCGCCCTGCGAGGCGAACGGATTGTCGGCCGGCAGGCTGCCGTCGTCGTTGAGGCGGATGATCTTGCCCAGGTTGCCGCTCATGTCCTGCGCAGGATCGAACTTCTGCCGTTCGCTCGAACTGATCCACAGCTTGCCGTCCGGGCCGAAGGCCAAGCGGTGGCCGTAGTGGCCTTCGCCGCTGACCTTCGGCGTCTGCCGCCAGATCACCTTCAGGTCCTTCAGCTGGCCGCCACCGTTGGCATCGAGGGCGAGGGTGGCACGGGCCACGGCCGCGCCGCGCGTGTCCAGCGTGCCTTCCTCGGCGTAGCTGACGTACACCACATGGTTGCGGGCGAAATCCGGATGCAGGATGACGTCGCCGAACCCACCCTGGCCGCCGTAGGCGACCTTCGGCACACCGGTGATCTCATGTTTTTGGCCGCTGGCCAGGTCCAGGTGCTGCAGCTTGCCGCGCTTTTCGGTGACCAGCAGGCTGCCATCGGGCAGGAAGGTCATCGCCCACGGCTGGTCGAACCGGCTGACCTCGGTGGCGGTGAAGGGACGTTGGTCTGCGCTGGCCGCGGCGGTCGCCGGGGCCTTCTGGCCAGACGCATCAGGGCCGGCCGCGTTGCAGGCGGTGGTGGCGAGGATCGGCAGCAGGCCGAGGGCGAGCAGCAGGGGCGTGCGGGTCATGGGTATCTCCAGCGGAAGGGGATGCGGATGGCCAGGCTCTCCCTTGTATACCACCGGGGCGGTGACGGTCGTGGCCCGAAGGTCCTGCTCCCCCCTGTGCGGCATGGCGCGGATCGTCTAGGGTGTTGTCGCCCGGGCAAAGCATTGCCCGCCTGTCTGCCAAGGACCTGCAATGAACGCACCCCTCATCCATCGACCCTCGCCCGCCTTCATCGCCGCCTCGTGGGTGGCCCTGCTGCTGGGCGCGGTGGCCTACCTGGTCGGCCTGTTCAATGCCGAGATGCCGCTGAACGAGAAGGGCTATTACCTGACCCTGCTGCTGTTCGGCCTGTTTGCGGCGGTATCGCTGCAGAAGAGCGTGCGTGACCGCGTCGAGGCCATTCCGGTGAGCGGCCTGTACTACGCGCTGTGCTGGTTCGCACTGCTGTCGGCGCTGTTGCTGCTGCTGGTCGGCCTGTGGAACGCCACCCTGGTGCTGAGCGAAAAGGGCTTCTACGGCATGGCATTCGCGCTGTCGCTGTTTGGCGCGGTGGCGGTGCAGAAGAACACCCGCGACCTGATTGCCGCCAACGCGGCCGAGCCCAAGCGCGCTTCGTCGATCCCGCCGCTGCCGGAACAGGAATGACCGGCTGAGGCAGCGCCGAGCGCCTGCCCGGCCCAGGCCTGCAACGCAGAAGGCGCCGAGCAGGGGCTCGGCGCTACTGGGCCTGCATCAGTCAACTGCTGGAGGGGTCAACCGTGGCGCGTCAGCCGCGGATCGGCTACATGGGCTTCATCCCAACCGCGGCGGACAGCGGCGCGGGCCTGATCCCATTCCAGGCGGCTCTTGCCGCGCTCCGTCGCCCAGCGGGACTGCAACTCCGCTTCGACCTGTTCGTAGGCGCGGATCACCTGATCGGCGCGGGTTTCGTTGAAACGTGCTGCGTGGCCGATCTGATAGGCCGGCTCGTAGTCATCGAACAGCAGGCTGGCGTCGTAATACGGTTCGGCGCTGTAGCGGTCGCGCCAGTAGTCGGAAATGGCCTCGCGCGGGGTGCTGTCTTCCGGTACGCGGCCGGGGATCTGGTAATCGGGGCTCATGGACAGAAGGCTCCGTAGTGGACGAAGCCTGATCGTGCCCATCGGCCGGTTAACGCGCCGGACCGGCAGCGTGATCGGCAGGTCAATCAGCAGCGGCATCCTTGCGCGGCAGCTTGTAGATCACCGCGCCAACGGCGAAGGCGACCAGCGCCGCGACGATGTTCTGCCAGCTGGCACTGGCAAACAGGGCCACGCACAGCAGCAGGGCCAGCACCGGAATCAACGGGCCGCCGGGCAGCTTCAGCGCGCCGGGACGGTCGGCATAGCGCTTGGCCAGTACCAGCACTGCGGCGGCCGTGCCGATGTAGGCGAACAGTCGTGTGGTCATCGACAGCAGTGCCAGCTGCACGAACGACCCGGACAGCGCCAGGCCGAGGGCGATCAGGCCCTGGCAGAAGATCGCCGCGGCCGGGGTACGGAAGCGCGGGTGCACCTGCGCCAGCACCTTCGGGCCGTAGCCATCGCGGGCCAGGGCGAACAGGAAGCGCGGGCCCATCATCATCGTGTTGCTGTTGGTGCCGAGGATGGAGATGGTCGCGCCCACGGTGAGGATCAGCGCCAGCGCCTCGCCGCCGAAGCTGGAGGCCGCATCGGCCAGTGGCGTGGCCGAGTTGGCCAGGCCGGGCAGCGTGCCCTGCGCCACGATCTGCACCGCCGCGTAGATCACGGTGACGGTGACGATCATGGTGATCAGCGCGAACGGGATGTCGCGGCGTGGGTTGCGGTATTCACCGGCTGCGGCCGGAATGTTCTCGAACCCGGCGTAGGCATACAGCAACAGCAGCGCCGCCTCGCCCATGCGCTGCAGGTCGTGCGGGTCCGGGCGCTGGCCGGAGAAGGCCAGCTGTGGGTCGATGTAGAACGCGCCGATGGCCACGAACAACAGCAGCGGCAGCATCTTGCCGATCACCAGCACGATGCCGGTGCGGGCGGCCGAACGCACGCCGATGATGTTCACCCCGGTGAGGAAACCGAGCGAGACAACGATGATCGCGATACGGCCCATGCCTGCGCCTGCCCACGGCCAGAACCGCGCCACAGCGTCGGCCAGCGCATTGCTGAGCGCTGCGGCCGAGCTGATGCGGGTCAGCCAGATCATCCAGCCGATCTCGAAACCGGCGAAGCGGCCAAAGGCTTCGCGCGCGTACAGGTAGCTGCCACCAGGTTCATCGAAATAGCTGGCCGCCTGCGCGTAGCACAGCACCAGCAGGGCGACGACGATGCCGGCGGCGACCACGCCCCACAGGCTGAAGGGACCGAGCAGGGCGACCGTGGCCGCCGGCAGCAGGTAGATGCCGCTGCCGACCACATCGTTGATGGACAGGCCGACGATCTGCCAGCGGCTGACCGCGCGCTGCAGTTGGGGTTCGTCGGCGGCGCTCAACGTACGGCTCCTTCAAGCGCGGGCAGTTTCCACTGTGCCTGCAGGCGCTGGTATTCGGCCCTTGGCAACAGGACGAAGCGTGGCGTGTCCTGCGGGTGCAGCCAGTCCAGCAACGCCTGCATGCGCACCTCTGGCATCGCAGTGCAGCCAGCGGTGGCCTCGCCGGGCTGGCGCCACAGATGGGCGAAGATGCAGCTGCCCTTGCCGGGTTGGTTGTCCGGGTTGTGCGCGATCACGAAGCCTTCCCGGTAACGCACGTCACCCTGGTTGTGCAGGTCCAGCCGCATCGGTTCGGTGGAACCGGCTATGGCGGCGCTGCCCACCTTCTTCGCATCGACGATGCGGTTGTAGAACGGCGATGCTGGCACGTCCATGCAGTAGCTGCTCTCGAGCATCGGCTGATAGGTCATCGCCGTGCCGGGCCGGGTGATGGCATAGCCGAACGCGCTGCCCAGCGCGAACACACCGGCCGGACTGCGGCCATCGCCCTCCTGTTTCTGCGGACCGCCGGTCTGGGCAGGATGCAGGCCCAGGCCCCAGGCACTGCCGGTGCGACCCAGTGCCACCGGGAAGGCCTGGCCGTGCCTGCGCCAGTGCTTGCCGTCGCGCACGAAGGCCTGCAGCTGGCCCTGCGTGCTGTCCCAGGTCTCGCTGGTGACCACGATCAGTTGGCGAGCGTTGTCCAGCGGGGCAGCGTGGAGAGCAGCTGCGGCAACGAGCAGCAGCGCGGCAGATGCAAGGCGGGCCAGCAGCAGGTTCATCGGGCGCTCCGGTCAGGAATCCAGCAGGTGGTCGATCCGTTCCAGGTTCACCGCCAGCTGCTGCTGGCGATCCGGATTGGCGTGGCAGAGCAGCACGAACAGGAAATCGAGCAGGGCATGCATGGCGCTACGGTACAGCAGCTGCGCCACCTGCGGCGCGCGGTCGTGCGCGCACACCACCAGTGCCGCATCGGCATGCGCACGCAGCGGGTTGGCGGTGTGGCGGGTGATCGACACCACCTTGCCGCCCATGTCCTGGAACTGGCGCGACAGCTGCGAAAGCTGTGGCAACTTGCCGAACTCGGAGAACATCAGCAGCACATCGCCCGGGCGCGCGGCGGACAGGTTGGCCAGCATCAGGATCGGATCGGTATGCGGCACCACCAGCAGGCCGAGCAGCGACAGCCGCATGGCGAATTCGCGCGCGTACAGGCCGTCGTCACCCAGGCCGTATACAAACAGCTTGGGCGCGCAGTCGAGCAGCTGCACGATGCGCTCGATCTCCTCGCGTGGGTTGGCCTGGCGGGTTTCTTCCTCGGCCTGGGCCTTGCTGCGGCGCAGGGCGTCGCCCAGGCGCAGGTAGTCATCGCTGATGTCCGGTTCGGCGGGCGCCTGCTGTGGGTCGGCACCGGCGCGGGCGACGTCCTCGCCGATGGAATATTTCAGGTCCGGGTAGCCCTTGAAGCCGAGCTTCTGGCTGAACTTGACCACGCTGGACTGGCTGATGCCCAGCGCGCTGGCCAGCTGCTGCGAGGAGTAGTCGCGCAGCAGGTGCGCGTTGTCGAGGATGAAGTCGGCGATGCGGCGTTCGATGGCCGACATCTGCCCGCGCTCGGTGCGGAYTTTCAGCAGGGGCGGCATGCGGGGCGTCCGGGCATGTGTAGGCGCGTTGCGGTTGGTTGCGTAGAGCGGATTATGGGGTGGGTCGGGCGGGTGCCAGCCGCGAAGGGGTTACGGAGTGGAGCAAAAGCAGGAGCAAGGACATCCACGCATGGCGTGGATCTACCCGGAGCTGCAGTTGAGTCCGCCTTCAAGCGAGCCGAGCACCGCAGGTCCGGCGAGGGCGAAGAGGCGCGGGTGTCTGAGCGCAGCGAGTTCCGCGCCGTCCCTCGGCGGACCGAGGAGCGCAGGGCACCGGCGTGCGCAGCACGTCGGCTCGCGGCCGGCGGAGCGTTTCTTTTGGTTACTTTTCTTTTCGCGAAAAGAAAAGTAACGCCCGACCCAACGTCAGTTGTACGCCAAGCCAGCCGCAAGGCAGAAATCAACCCAGCATCTCCAACCCCCGCACTTCGGTAATGCCCAACCCCGGCACATCGCTGATGCTGATCTCCGACTCGTTGAAGCGCACCCCGCCGCTGACCGGATCGAACTGCCCCAGCGAGGGGCCATCCAGGTCGACCTTGGTGATCACATCGCTCTTGGCTACCGCCAGGTGCACCGCTGCGGCCACGCTGATGCTGGATTCGATCATGCAGCCGATCATGCACGGCACGCCGTAGATGCCGGCGATGTCGGCAATGCGGATTGCGTTGGACAGGCCACCGGTTTTCATCAGCTTGATGTTGATGATGTCGGCGGCGCGCTGTTGGATCAGGTCCATCACCTGGCTCGGGCTGAACACGCTCTCGTCGGCCATCACCGGGGTGTTGACCCGATCGGTCACGTACTTCAGGCCGCTGATGTCGGCGGCCTTGACTGGCTGCTCCAGCAGTTCCAGCACCACACCTGCATCTTCCAGCGTGCGCATCGCATGTACCGCCTGCTTGGCAGTCCAGCCCTGGTTGGCATCCAGGCGCAGCAGCGCACGGCCTTCGACGGCGGCATGGATCGCCTTGACCCGCTCGATGTCCACGCCGATGTCCTTGCCGACCTTGATCTTCAGCGACTCGAAGCCGCGTTCGATCGCCGACAGCGAATCGGCCACCATCTTATCGATGTAGTCCACGCTGATGGTGATGTCGGTGGTGATCACCGGGTCGCCACCACCGAGCATCTGGTACAGCGGCGCGCCATGCAGCTGCGCCCACAGGTCGTACAGGGCGATCTCCACCGCCGCCTTGGCGCTGGTGTTGCGCTCCATCGCGGTCTGCACCAGCGTGCACAGGCGGTTGAGGTTGACCACCTCCTGGCCGATCAAGCGCGGGGCAATGAAGTGCCGGATCGCTTCGATGATCGAGCCGTGGGTGTCACCGGTGATCACCGCGGTGGCAGGCGCCTCGCCGTAGCCGGTGTGGCCGCTGTCGGTGCGGATCAGCACCACCACGTCCTCCACGGTTTCCACCGTGCGCAGCGCGGTCTTGAAAGGGGTCTTCAGCGGCACGCGCAGCATGCCCAGTTCGATGGCGGTGATCTTCATTCAGGGGTTCTTGGCACGCAGGCGTTGGATGTTGGTGATGCGATCGATGTAGCGGACGCTGTCGCTGGCCATCATCGGCTCCAGCGGGGTGACCGATACGCCATTGAGGTGGGCCTGCACACGCTTGCCGTCGGCGCCGAACCARCTGCCGCCCGCGGTATCGTGGATCACCCAGGTGCGGCCATCGACGTGGCCGATGGCCATCATCACGTGGCCGGGGATGTAGACCAGGTCACCCACCTGCAGATCGGTGACAGCGCGGTCGCGCACGGCCTTGCCGTCCTTGGCGGTGAACGGCAAGCGGTCCAGCGCGGGACTGACCGCCTGTGCGCTGGTATTGCGTGGCAGCAGCACACCGAAGCTGCGGTAGATCTCGGAGACGAAACCACTGCAGTCGCGGGTGTCGTAGTCGTGGCCCCAGCCGTAGCGCTCGCCGAGGAACTTGAACGCTTGCTGCAGCAGCAGGCGCGGGGTCAGCGGCAGGTAGTCGGCGGCAGTGTCCTGCGAGCGCGGCAGCAGCGCCGGCATCAGCTTCAGGCGGCCATCGGCCTCGCGCACCGGCAGCTGCACCACCCACGAGGCGTGCGCCTGTTGCCCGTTCACCGGCTCGGCGGCGGGCCAGTCGGCCAACACCGGCAGGCGCACGCCCATGTCCAGCTGCAGGCGCGAGACACGCGGTTCCTCGGGTGTGTAGGCAGTGTGCGCTGTGGCAGCGGTGACGACGCGGTACGGCCCCTTCGCGCCGTAGCCGAGCACCGTGGCCCTGTCACCGCTGGCCACCGCGTCGGCTTCGATCCATGCGCTGTAGCGCTCGCTGTGCACGAACAACCAGCGGCCGTCGGTGCTGCGGTGGACGACGGCAACCTTGTCGCCGGGGAACAGTGCCGACTCCTGGAAGCGGTCGATGTCGGTATCGCCGACGGTGCTGAAGACACGCTGGCGGGTTGGGAAGGTGCGCAGCGCAGCGCGCTTCACCACCAGGGCGTAGTCCGGCGACACCTGCCCCGGAACTGCATCGAGACCGAGGTTGGCTTCGATCGCGCTGCGCACGTCCGGTGCGATGGCGCGGCCCCTGTCGTCATACAGCGCCCGCGTGGGCCAGCTCGACAGCGTGGTGATGCTGTCACGCACCTGTGCCGAGCTGAGCTGCGCAGGCAGGGTGGCGATGTCCTGGATGTGCTTGTCCTGCGCGCGCATCCGTGCGTTCTGCGCCTCGATCTGCGCGCGGTCCAGGATAGGTGCGTCGGCATTGTCCAGCCGTGCCGCCCAGTAGTCTGCGGTGAGGTAGGCCTCGTGCAGGCCGATCACGTAAGGCAGCGGGGCGCCGGGGTCGGGTACAGGCGTGGCCGCCTGGGTGAATGCGGGTGCGCCCAGCAGGCCCAGGGCCAGTGCCAAGGTCAACCGGTGCGGCCAGTGCCGACGCGGTTCGCGGGAAGCCAGGATCATGCGCTGCACACCCTCCTCGAATGCCTGTTGGAATATTTATTCCTTTCGGCCCCGAAAGCAAGAATAAATTATTGACCGGTCTTCCGGCCCGTGTTACACAGCCGTTACCACCCGCGCTTGGGAAGTGTCGCTGTGGATCCTGCCGTTCGCAAACCGTCTCTGCCTGCCGCTGCCGGCCTGTGTGCCGCGCTGCTGCTGTGGGCGTCGGCGGCACCGGCCGCGGATCCGCGCAGCGCCACTGAACGCGAACGGGAAACCCAGCTGATCGATCTGGTCGACAGCGGTCGTTTCAGCGATGCCGATGCGTTGCTGGCGACCGCTGGCGATGCTGCCGAAAGCGCGTTCCAGCGCGAGCGCATGCGCCGCATCAGACTGGATTTCTCCCTTGACCAAGCCGCAGCCAAAGCAGCGGTACGCCGCTGGATTCCCGACCTGACCAACGAGGAATTCGCGCGCTGGGACCAGCTTGGCCTGATCGAGCATCTCGACATCGATGGCACGCGCTGGTACTTCAAGCGCGCACCATCGAACCTGTTCCTGCTCAGCGATGAAGCACGTGCACGCCGCCGCGCGGATGCGCCGATGCCGGCGCCGGGCCCCAACGAGGTGCTCAACGCGCATCACGCGCGCGTGGTTGCCGCCGCCGAACAGAGCGGCATGGCATCCGTGCTGCCGCAGCGCATCGAATTCACCCAATCGTTGACGGTCAAGGCGGATGCCGTACCGGCCGGCGAAACCGTACGTGCCTGGATTCCGTACCCGCGCGAGATTCCCGGCCAGCAGGAGCGCGTGCAGTGGATCGGCAGTGCACCAGGCAAGGCTCGAGTCGCCCCGGCCAGCACCCAGCAGCGCACCGCCTACCTGGAAGCCAAGGCGGTGGCCGGGCAGCCGACGTACTTTGAAATCCGCTACGCGGTGACGATCTTCGCGCGCCGCACGGCAATCGATGTGACAAAGGTGCAGGCTACGCCGGATGATCCAGCATTGAAGCCCTATCTGGCCGAGCAGCTGCCGCACGTGCGCTTCACGCCGGCGCTGAAGCTGTTCTCCGAGCAGGTGCTGCAGGGCGAGACGCGCCCGTATGAAGTGGTACGCAAGCTGTTCGCCGCGGTCGACCGCATTCCATGGGCCGGTGCGCGCGAGTACTCGACCCTCAGCAACATCAGCGACTACGCGTTGCGCGCCGGTCATGCCGATTGCGGGCAACAGACACTGCTGTTGATCGCCCTGCTGCGCATGAACGGCATTCCCGCGCGCTGGCAATCGGGCATGGTGTTCTCCGACGATGGCAGCGGCTACAACAACCTGCACGACTGGGGCCAGGTCTACCTGGCGCCCTATGGCTGGCTGCCGATGGATGTGACCACCGGCGTGTTGGCCAGCGACACGCCCGCGCTGCGTGACTTCTACCTCGGTGGCCTCGATGGCTACCGCATCGCCTTCAACGACGATTTCGGCCAGGCGTTCGCGCCGGCCAAACAGCACTACCGCTCGGAAACGGTCGACTCGCAGCGCGGCGAGGCCGAGTGGTCAGGCGGCAACCTGTACTTCGACCAATGGAGCTACGACTTCCAGTGGCGGGTACTGCCAGCCGGGCAACGCTAGCGCGACACACCACCCCACCACCATTCAATTCTTGCAGGAGAGAGCAGGGGATGAAGGCTTACAACATCAAGCGGGCGGCCTTGTGCGTCGCCCTCGGCGCGTGTCTGGGCATCATGCTGCCCACCACGGCCACGGCCCAGAACGTGTCGGGTGCCGTTGCCGGCCGCGCCACCGCGGGCGACCAGATCACCGTCGTCAATGCCGGCACCGGCCTGACCCGGACGGTCACCGTCGGTGCCGACGGCAGCTACCGCCTCGGCCAGCTGCCGGTGGGTGACTATCGGCTGCAGCTCAGCCGCGATGGCCAGACCTTGGGCGAACAGGTGGCGGTAAGCGTCGCTGTCGGCGGCACCACGACCGTCAACCTGGCCAGTGGCGGCGGCGTCACCAACCTCGATGCACTGCAGGTGGTCGGTACCCGCGTGATCAACCGGGTGGACGTCTATTCCACCGAGACCTCATTCAACATCAACCGGCAGGAAATCTCACGGCTTCCGGTGGCACAGGATCTGTCCGCCGTGGCGCTGATGGCACCGGGCGTGGTCGGCGGCAACTCGTCGTTCGGCGGCCTGTCCTTCGCCGGTTCCTCGGTGGCCGAGAACGCAGTCTTCATCAACGGCCTCAACGTTACCGACATGTACACGCGTCGCGGCTTCAGCACGGCCCCGTTCGCGTTCTTCAATGAATTCCAGGTCAAGACCGGCGGCTACTCGGTSGAGTTYGGCCGTTCCACCGGCGGCGTGATCAACGCGGTCACCCGCTCGGGCAGCAACGAGTTCAAGGGCGGCGTGGAAGTCACTGCCGAGCCCAGCGCAGGGCGCTCAAGCGGCGGTGACCATTTCCATCGCGACGGTACGCCGCATTCCTATGGCAGCCGCGACAACAACTCGTTCCTGAAGACCAATGTCTGGGGCTCTGGGCCGATCATCAAGGACAAGCTGTTCCTGTTCGCCATGTACGAGGACCGCAACGACCGCGGCCACAACACCTCGTCCGATGGCAGCACCTGGTTCAAGAACAAGTCCGGCAATGGGTTCTGGGGCACCAAGCTGGACTGGAACATCAATGACAACCACAGCCTGGCGCTGCTGGCATTCTCCGATGAAGGCGATGTCACCAATGCGTCCTACGCCTACGACTGGGATGACAACCGCCTCGGCGACTGGGGCGGTGATTCGATCACCGAGACTGGCGGCAAGAACTGGTCAGCCACCTACACCGGTCACTTCGGACAGAACTTCACCGCGCGCGCGATGGTCGGCCAGAACAACCAGCGCGCCTTCACCAACTCGTCGCTGGACCAGGCCTGCAGCCCGGTGTTCACCGACAGCACCTATGGCACCCGTCTGTCCAAGCTGCAGGGCCTGCGCGCCGGCTGCCATCCGACCGGGACCGCCGTGGCCGAGCGTGATGACACACGCGACGTGGCGCGCCTGGACTTCGAATGGCAGCTGGGAGACCACCTGCTGCGCTTCGGCGTTGACCGCGAGCTGATGACCACCGACCAGACCACCCGCTATCCCGGGCCGACCGCCTTGAGCTACACCGCCTACGTGGCGCGTCCCGGGGATGAAGTGTGGGACGGCGCCAATGCCTACGTGCCGGCCGGTGTCACCGAGATGCTGCGTGCGCGCAACCGGCAATCCGGCGGCAAGTTCGAGACCGAAGCCAATGCCTTCTACCTGGAAGACATCTGGAACATCACTCCGAACCTGATGCTGAACCTTGGCGTGCGTTGGGACCGCTTCGAAAACCGCACCGCCGCCGGCAAGGCGTTCATCAAGATGGACGATCTGATTGCGCCGCGGGTGGGCTTCTCGTGGGACATGAAGGGCGATGGCAGCACCAAGCTGTTCGGCAACGCGGGTCGTTACTACCTGCCGGTGACGAACAACATCAACGTCAACTTCGCCGGCGGCCTGACCGACGAGTACAGCTACTACGTGCTTGAGGGCTGGGAACGGAAGACCTCGCCTACCGGTTCGGCGTACATGGCGCCGGTCATCGGACAGCAGATCGGGCCGACCGACACCCGCATGAACACCGGCGGTGCCGACCTGCGGCAGAGCGTGGACAAGGACCTGAAAGCGGTCTACCAGGACGAGTACATCCTCGGTTTCCAGAACATGATCAACCAGGCCTGGTCGTGGGGCGTCAACGCCACCTACCGGCGCATGACCCGCGCACTGGATGACATCCGCATCAACTACACCCCGTGCGGACCGACGCCGAGCACGTTGTGGCCGATCGCGAACCCGGGCGAGAGCCTGACCATCTGGGGCGAYAAGAGCATCGGCTGCGCCRASGAAGGCTGGATCACCATCGATACCGCCAACAGCGGCTATCGCAAGGGCGGCAGCGGCGAGGTGATCGGTTATTCCAAGCCGAAGCGTACCTACAAGGCGCTGGAATTCCAGATCGATCGCGCATGGGACGAGAAGTGGATGCTCAACGCGTCCTACCTGTGGTCCAAGAGCGAGGGCAATTTCGAAGGGCCGGTGAACTCCGATACCAACTACGGCGACACCGGCATGGTCCAGTTCTGGGATCACCCGGCTACCAATGAACGTTATGGCGTGCTGTTCAATGATTTCCGTCACCAGTTCAAGCTGCGCGCGGCGTATGCGCTGAACAAGCAGTGGTCGTTCGGCACCACGTTGCAGGTGCAGTCCGGCGGCCCGATCACCGCTTATGGCGTCATGTGGCCGAACGATTCGATCGCAGGTGGCAGCACCTCCAGTGAGGGCAGCGGTGGTGGCACCGGCTGGCTGTGCGTGGCCAACTGCTCCGGCCCCTATGACAAACGCCAGTTCGAATACAGCCCGCGTGGTGCCTTCGGTCGCCTGCCGTGGACTTGGACCATGGGCGCGAACGTGACCTGGCGCCTGCCGGTGGAGAGCATCGACCTGAGTGCCCGGCTGTCGGTGTACAACATCTTCAACAACCAGAAGACCATCAACGTGCACCAGCGTTACGAAGCCCAGCCTGGCCAGTACCGCGAGAACACCTTCGCTACCGGTACCCGCTGGCAGGCGCCGCGCTACACCCAGCTGGTGGTGACCTGGAACTTCTGATCGACGAGGATGCGCAGGGCCGGGCGTCGCCCGGCCCTGCCAATGGAGACCGGCCGTGTATCGCCTGCTGACCTTGGCCGCGTTGCTTGCCGCCACCGCCCCAGCAGGGGCGGTGGACACCGCACGCCTGGACGCCGACATCGCCTTCGTGGGCCAGCACGAGCACCTGCCGGGGCTGGCGATGGCGGTGGTCGAGGATGGCCAGGTGGTCTATCGCCACACCGAAGGGGGGCGCGGTGACGGCGGCCGCATCGATGAAGACACGCTGTTCAAGATCGCCTCCAACAGCAAGGCGATGACCGCCGCGCTGCTGGCCACGCTGGTGGAGCAGGGCAAGCTGCGCTGGGACGACCCGGTACGCCGCCATCTGCCGGCGTTCCGCATGCATGACCCCTGGGTGGGCGAACACCTGCAGGTGCGCGATCTGCTGATTCACAACAGTGGCCTCGGCCTGGGGGCCGGTGACCTGATGCTGTGGCCCGAGCCCAATGCCTTCACCCGCAGCGATGTCATCGCAGGGCTGGCACACCTGAAGCCRGTCACCAGTTTCCGCAGCGGCTACGCCTACGACAACCTGATGTACGTCGTTGCCGGTGAGGTGGCTGCGGCCGCCGGTGGCAAGCCGTATGACCAGCTGATGCGCGAGCGGGTGTTTGATCCGTTGGGGATGACCCGTTGCCAGGTGGGCGCATGGTCGGTGAAGCAGGTCGGCAATGTCGCGCAACCGCATGTGCGTCGCGATGGCCGCAATGTGGTGGCCGGTGCCGATGGAACGCTCAGCCCCGATCTGACGTCGATGGCGGCCGGTGGCATCCGCTGTTCGCTGCGCGACATGACGCGCTGGATGCAGGTGCTGCTGGACCCGGCGCTGGCACCGGCGTGGTTGRGYGCCGAGCAACGCSGCATGCTGTGGACGCTGCACATGCCGATGCCRTTGGGCGAACGCCAACGCAAGTGGGACAACGCCCRCTTCTATGGCTATGGGCTGGGCTGGCGGGTGTCGGACATGGACGGGCACTGGAAGGTCGCGCACACCGGTACGCTGTCGGGCATGTATTCCTCGCTGGCGCTGCTGCCGGATCGCAAGGTCGGCGTGGTGATGCTGATCAACGGCGAGGCCGAAGAAGCCCGCACCGCGTTGATGGAGTCGACGCTGAAACAGTTCACCGCGCCGGATGACGCGCAACCTGTGGGGTACTACCTGGCCGAGCTGAAGGCCGATCGTGCCGAGCGCGCCGCCACGGGAAGTCGTGCACCCTCCACCAGGGCCGCGCAACCGGCCGCCGCCACCGATCTGGCGCAATGGCAGGGGCGTTACCGCGATCCCTGGCTTGGCCCCGCCTCGCTATGCCCCACCAGCAATGGCCTGCGCTTCAGTGTGGACAAATCGCCCGCGCTGCAGGCAACAGTGAAGCAGTTGGAAGGGCGCTGGCTGTTGCAGTGGGATACGCTGGAACCCTCGGCACAGGCGTGGCTGAATCCCGATGCAGGCACGCCGACGCTGGAACTGCGCGCCATCGATCCGGAGATCGACTTCAGCTATGACTTCCAGGACCTGCATTTCACTCGTACTGGCGATTGCCCTGGCAGCGGCGGCCCACGCCGCTGAGCCACCACGCATCTCGCCCGCCACCGACGTCACTGCGGCGGGACTGGTGGAGATCCGCACGCTGTCACCGCGCATCGAGATGGACATCCGCTACGCCGGTGCCAACAACTTCACCGCTGCGCGCGTGCCCGGCTATGAGGCGCCCGCGTGTTATCTGATGGCGCCGGTGGCAAAGGCGTTGGCCGCTGTGGAAGCTGACCTGCGCGCGCAGGGTTTTGGCTTGCGTCTCTACGATTGCTATCGCCCGGTGCGCGCGGTGCAGGCGTTCATGGCCTGGGTGAGTGATCCGCAGGAACAGTCGCGCAAGGCGCTGCAGTATCCGGATCTGGACAAGCCGCAGCTGCTGAGCGACGGCTACATCGCCGAGCGCTCCGGCCACAGCCGTGGTGCCACCGTGGATCTGGGCCTGCTGGATTGCCGCAGCGGGCGCTGTACGCCGATGGACATGGGCACCGATTTCGACTTCTTCGGCCCGCGCGCGCATACGCAGACGCCCGGCCTGAATGACGCACAGAAGGGCAACCGCCAGCAGCTGGTACAGGCGATGGCACGGCGTGGTTTCGCCAACTATGCGCAGGAGTGGTGGCACTACACGCTGCAGCCCGAGCCGGACTCCGGTACCGCCTACGACGTGCCAGTGCGGTAAGGGGTTGTCGGCAGGGCTGCGCCCTGCACCCGCCGAATCGACGGCAACAGCAACAGCAACAGCAACAGCGGGCATTCCGTGGGATGGCGGGGTGGATCCGGTTGCGGGGGCCGCTGCAAGTACGTCCATGTAAGCTCGGTCGCCGCATCCATGCGGCTCACGCCCCCTCAACCGGACCCACCCCGCCTTCGACAGATTTCCGCGATCTGTCGGGAAGGCATGGCCTGCTCTTGGTGGGTGTCGACCTTGGTCGACACGGTAGGTCCACGCCATGCGTGGATGTTCTTCGTTCAATTGGTCGGATTGCGGGGTGTCAGCCGCATGGATGCGGCTGCCAAGCCTACAAGGACGTACTTGCGGCGTCCCCGCAATCCGACACCGCCCCGCCATTCCACGGAATGCTTGCCGTTGCTTTGGCCGTTGCCGTTGCTTGCGCCCTGGCCTCTGCAGGTGCAGGGGCGCAGCCCTGCCGATACCCTTACACTGGCCGCCTTCTCCTGCGTCCCCGCCTGATGAACCTTCCCCTGCATTTCGGCCTGCTCGGTACGCTCGAGGCGGGCCTCATCGCTCTGCTGGTCGGCCTGCTGGTGTATTTCCTGTGGCACCACCTGTGCCGGGTGCTGCACTGGACCGTGGGCCATGCGATCGGCTGGTCGTGCGTGATCGCGGTGATCATCTCCGCCGGCATCGATGCCTGGAAGCTGTTTTACATGGGCATCGTGCGGCTGGAGTCGCCGCTGTATGCGCGCCTGTTCCTGTCCACCATCCACGATCCGAACGAACTGGGCAGCCGCGTGGTGCTGGAGATCGCCGGTGCGCTCTCCGGTGTTGCATTGGGATGGGTGTTGTTCAGTTCGCGGTCATCGGAAAAAACCGTCGACTGACGCAGGTTTTTCGTTCGCTGCCGGTTAAATCCTGCAGCGCTGAATGCTCGTCTTACTGTCTGCTCACTTCGCACTAACCACCGCGCTAACGCATACGTCTGCGCCAGTGGTTAACCATGCGTGTTCGAGGGAATTGCGGCGCAAAATCGATTCAGAAACGCGGTGGCAGGGTAGGTGCCGTGCGGAGACAACGACCGCGCACTACCACCCTTCAGGAGACACCCCAGATGACTATTCGCAACCGCAAGCCCCTGATCGCCCTGATCGTCGCCGCCGGCAGCGTGTTGGCCATCCCGGCGATGGCGCAGTCGGCCAAGCAGCAGGCCGCGCATGCACAGAACGAAGCGGCGCAGGCCCAGCAGGCGGCGGCACAGGCAGGCCAGGCGGCCGACCAGGCTACCGACGCGGCCGCAGCAGCCTCGGCGCAGGCCAACGGCGGTGGCCAGACGTGGGCCAGCATCGATACCGATGGCAACGGCACCATCAGCAAGAGCGAGTCGCAGGTGAATGCGGGCCTTGCGCAGGTGTTCGACCAGGCGGATGCCAACAAGGACGGCCAGTTGAGCGCCGACGAGTACAAGGCCTACGTGGCCGCCCAGCAGGCGGGTGCCGGCGCGGGTGGCACGGCCGCGGGCCAGGGTCGCTGATCCACGGTTGAATTCGGGACAACCGGTGCATGGGCAACCCGGGTGGCTTCGGCCACCCGGGTTTTTTTCGTCATCGCCGCGCCTGTATCCTAGGGCGATGAACACCTCCACGCCTGCGCCCTCGCGCGCCATCGGCCTGGTCGGTTTTGACGGTGACGACACGCTGTGGAAGAGCGAGGACTACTACCGCAAGGCCGAACAGGATTACCTGGACCTGCTGTCGCGCTACATCGACGTCCACGACACCCAGACCGCCCGCCACCTGCTGGAAGTGCAGCAGCGCCACCTCGGCGTGTTCGGTTACGGGGTGAAAAGCATGACGCTGTCGATGATCGAAGCAGCCATCGAGATCACCTCGCAGCGGATCGAAGCCAAGGACATCCAGCGCATCCTCGACATCGGCCATGACACCCTGCGCCACCCGGTCGAACTGATCGACGGCGTACGCGAGTCGGTGGCCGCCATCGCCGCGCAGTACCCGGTGGTGCTGATCACCAAGGGCGACCTGTTCCACCAGGAAGCCAAGATCAAGGTCGCGGCGCTGGCGGACCTGTTCCCGCGCATCGAGATCGTGTCCGAGAAGGACCCGGAAACCTATGCCCGCGTGCTGGCCGAATTCGACCTGCCGATGCAGCAGTTCGTAATGGTCGGCAATTCGCTGCGCTCGGACATCGAACCGGTGATCACCCTCGGCGGCTGGGGTATCCACACCCCCTACGCAGTGACCTGGGCGCACGAGACCCAGCACGGCGTGGCCGACGACGAACCACGCATGGTCAACGCCGATACCGCCTGGGACTGGCCGGCGGCGCTGGCGACGATCGAGGCCAAGGCCGCTGCCGCGGCCTGACACGGCGCGGCCGCTGCGGCAGAATCGAAGCATGAAACTGCCACTGCGCGCCCTGCTGTTGTCCCTGCTGCTGGCGCCGGCCATCGTGCTGGCGCAGCAGACCGCCGAACGTTCGGCGACCTATGAGGTGGATACCGGCGATGCCTGGGTCGACATCCAGCTGGCCGACATCAACCACTACGCCGAGCGTTACCCCGATGCCTTCCTCGACGAGGTATCGCGCTATGCCGGTGTACCGCGCGGTTACATCGCCGCGCTGGCCACCACCCACCGGTGGCAGGCCGGCGACATCTATTTCGCCTGTTTCTGGGCCAAGGCCAGTGGCCAGACCTGCCGCGACAGCGTGCGCGCCTTCAGCCAGGACCCCGAGGGCGGCTGGGCCGAGGTGGTGAAGCGGATGCCGGCCAAGCCGCAGAACCTGCACTACCGGGCCGTTCCTGCATGCCCCCGCCGCACGGAGGTTGCCGGCCAGCGGCCGGCACTACCCATCGCAGGTCATGTTGCTCTGCGTATCGCCGCCGCCGCGCGCTCCGGCGACAATACTGGTCCGAGCTGTTCCCCGTTCCCGTAATCGAGTGACTGATGAGCGCCTCTTTCGTTTCGCCTGATGTGATCCGCCGCCTGTTCGCCCAGGCCATGTCCCGCATGTACCGCACCGAAGTGCCGTTGTACGGCACGCTGGTGGAACTGGTGGAGCGGATCAACACGCAGGTCCTGGCGCAGGACCCGGCGCTGGCCGCGCAGCTGCTGCGCAACGACGAGCGTGCCCGCCTGGATGAAGAACGCCATGGCGCGATCCGCGTCGGTACCCCGCAGGAACTGGCAACCCTGCGCCGCCTGTTCGCGGTGATGGGCATGTACCCGGTGGGCTACTACGATCTGTCGGTGGCCGGCGTGCCGGTGCATTCCACCGCCTTCCGCCCGCTGACCGCCGCTGCGCTGGCACTGAACCCGTTCCGCGTGTTCACCTCGCTGCTGCGCCTGGAGCTGATCGAAGACGAGGCGCTGCGTGCGCAGTCGGCCGAAATCCTCGCCCGCCGCCGCATCTTCACCGACGAGGCACTGGCGCTGATCGACCAGGCCGAGCGTGACGGTGGCCTGACCCAGGCCGATGCCGAGCGCTTCGTCGAACAGGCGCTGGAGACCTTCCGCTGGCATGGCGACGCCACCGTCGACCTGCCGACCTACCATGCCCTGCACAAGGCGCACCGGCTGGTGGCCGATGTGGTCAGCTTCCGTGGCCCGCACATCAACCACCTGACCCCGCGCACGCTGGACATCGACGCTGCGCAGGCGGCGATGATCGAGCACGGCATGGCCGCCAAGGCGGTGATCGAGGGCCCGCCGCGCCGCGCCTGCCCGATCCTGCTGCGGCAGACCAGCTTCAAGGCGCTGGAAGAGGCGGTGCACTTCCCGGGCAACGAGGGCGGCGACGCCGGTACCCATACCGCGCGCTTCGGCGAGATCGAGCAGCGTGGCCTGGCGCTGACTGCGAAAGGCCGCGCGCTGTACGACCAGCTGCTGACGCAGGCGCGCGATGCCGACGGCGCGGGCAGCACCGGTGGCGACTATGGGCAGCGCCTGCAGGCGGTGTTCGCCAGCTTCCCGGATGACCACGACACCCTGCGCCAGGAAGGCCTGGGGTATTACCGCTACCAGCTGACCGACGCTGGCCGCGCCGCGCCGGAGCGCGTGGCCGATCTGCCGGCCGAAGTGCTGGTTGCCGCGGGCCTGGCCACGGCCGATCCGATCGTCTACGAGGACTTCCTGCCGGTCAGTGCCGCAGGCATCTTCCAGTCGAACCTGGGCGGCGGTGAGCAGCGCGCGTACGCCGCCCATGCCAATCGCGAGGCCTTCGAACAGGCGCTGGGTGCGGCGGTGAACGATGAGTTCGAGATCTACGAGCGCATCCAGGCCGAATCGCTGGCGAGCCTGCGCACCTGATGCGGAACACCCGCCGGGCATGGCCCGGCGCTACCAAGGTGCGATGCGGGGTAGCGCCGGGCCATGCCCGGCGAACCGGCAATACTCAGGCCTTCATGGTGCCCGTATCCAGCCACCGCTGGTGCCACGACAGCGCCTCCGGCAGCAGGTGCGGGGTGTGCTTGCCGTAGCTCTCGCGGCTGGCGCGGTCGAAGTAGTCCTGCAGCTGCGCGCGGAAATCCGGGTGCGCGCAGTTGTCGATCAGCACCTGCGCGCGCTTGCGCGGGGTCAGGCCACGCAGATCGGCCAGGCCCTGTTCGGTCACGATCACCGACACGTCGTGCTCGGTGTGGTCGACATGGCTGGCCATCGGCACGATCGCCGAAATGGTGCCGTTCTTCGCCGTCGACGGGCTCAGGAACGCAGACAGGAAGCCRTTGCGCGCGAAGTCGCCCGAACCGCCRATRCCGTTCATGATCCGCGTGCCCATCACGTGCGTCGAATTGACGTTGCCGTAGATGTCCACCTCGATCATGCCGTTCATGCCGATGCAGCCCAGGCGGCGCACCAGTTCCGGATGGTTGGAGATTTCCTGCGTGCGCATGATGATGCGCTCGCGGTAGAAATCGATGTTCYCCTTGAACGTCTCGTTGGCCTGCGGGCTCAGTGCGAAGCCGGTGCACGAGGCGTAGCTCAGCACGCCGTCGCGCAGCAGGTCGAGCATGCCGTCCTGGATCACTTCGGTGAACGCGGCCAGGTCGCGGAAACCACTCTTGGCCAGGCCGGCCAGCACCGCATTGGGGATGTTGCCCACGCCCGACTGCAGCGGCAGCAGGTTGGCCGGCAGGCGGCCGCGTTTCACTTCGTGCTGCAGGAACTCGATCAGGTGCGCGGCGATCTGCTCGCTGGTCGCATCGATCGGGCTGAACGGGCTGTTGCGGTCGGGGCCGTTGGTGCGCACCACSGCCACGATCTTGTCCGGGTCGCAGCGCAGCGCGGTCTCGCCGATGCGGTCGTTGGCATTGACCAGCGGAATCGGCTTGCGGTGCGGCGGCAGCGCGGTGCCGTAGTAGATGTCATGCATGCCGTCCACGCCGGCCGGCTGCCACTCGTTGACCTCGATGATCACCTTCTTGGCCAGGTCCAGCCAGGTCTTGTTGTTGCCCAGCGAGGTGGACGGCACCAGCGAGCCATCCTCGCGGATCGCCGAGACCTCGACCACGGCGGTATCGATCTCGCCGTAGAAGCCGAACCAGACGTGCTGGGCGACGTGGCTGAGGTGGATGTCGATGTAATCCAGCTTGCCCTCGTTGATGCGGTTGCGCGCATCCGGGTCGCTCTGGAACGGCATGCGCATGGCGATGCCATCGGCCTTGGCCAGCGCACCATCGAGTTCCGGCGCGGTGGAGGCGCCGGTCATCAGGCTGATCTGGAAGGGCAGGCCCTGGGCATGCACCGATTCGATGCGGCGGGCCAGCTCAACGGGAACGGCCTTGGGGTAACCGGAGCCGGTAAAGCCGCTCATGGCCACGGTTTCACCGGGCTGGATCAGCGCGGCTGCGGCCTCGGCCGAGACCACGCGGTCACGAAGACGCGCGTTGGCGATGCGATCAACAGTCATGACGACAGCGTTTCTGGGGGGAATCCCGATTATCGGCCATCCCCTGCCGTACGGGGGGTTCTACCTTCGTGGAATGGCGTTTCCGGCAAGGCCTCTCCCATACCCGTCAGTTTTGTTTTGCAGTGCAGCGTGCAAAGTACTTTCGTACACCGCACGATGGCCCTGCATCCCGACGTGGGGGAGGGAGCAGAGCCCGCTGGCAGTTCGCTGCAAGCGGGCTTTTTTATTGCCTGTCGCCCAAGATGAATGCGCGGACTCCATTTTCGGTAGTGCCGGCCGCTGGCCGGCAACCCCAGCAACCTTCGGCGATATCGCAGCAAGCGGTCACAGCCCTTCGCCGTTGGCAAAGGGATGCGACCCCGCGAGAATCAGTGCATGACCCTCGCCCCCGCCGAATTGCCCGCCACCCTGCAGCCCCTCGTCCACCGCGCGCTGACGCGCTTGGCCCAGGCAGTGCCCGATCCCATCCCGGCCGAACTGCAGCCGATGCTGGTGCAGCTGGCCATCAGCAGCGACTTCGCCCTGGACACCCTGGTGCGCCAGCCCGGCCTGCTGGCGCAGCTGGCCGCGCCGGGCTGCCCGCCGCTGCCGGCGCCGGTGCTCGACCCGCTGCAGCCCAGCGACTGGCCGGCACAGCTGCGACGCTGGCGCACGGCGATGTCCACCCGCTTGATCTGGCGCGACCTGGCCGGGCTGGATGACGTGCCGCAGACTCTGGCGGGCGCCACCTCGCTGGCCGAGGACTGCCTGCGCTTGGCGCTGGACGCCCTGCAGCGGGAGTTCGCCCAGCGCCACGGGGTGATCACCGATGACCACGGCCAACCTCAGCAGCTGGTGGTGTTCGGGCTGGGCAAGCTGGGCGGTGGCGAGCTCAACTTCAGTTCCGATGTCGATCTGGTCTACGCCTACGTGCAGGGCGGTGAATCCGACGGTCCGCGCGCGCTGGCGGCCGAAGAGTATTTCGCCCGGCTCGGCCAGCGCCTGGCCAAGCTGCTGGATGAAACCACCGTCGATGGCTTCAGCCATCGCGTCGACCTGCGCCTGCGCCCGTTTGGCAGCGCAGGCCGCGTCGCGCTGTCATTCGCTGCGATGGATCAGTACTTCCAGCGCGAAGGCCGTGACTGGGAGCGCTATGCCTGGCTGAAAGCGCGTGCGGTGGCGGGCGATATCGCCGCTGGCGAGGCCTGGCTGCAGACCCTGCGTCCGTTCGTGTACCGCCGCTACCTGGATTTCACCGCGCTCGACGGCCTGCGCGAGATGAAAGCGGCGATCACCGCTGAAGTCGCCCGGCGCGAGATGCACGACGACATCAAGCGCGGTGCCGGTGGCATCCGCGAGATCGAATTCCTGTGCCAGGCGCTGCAGCTCATTCGCGGTGGCCGTGAGCCGGTGCTGCGTGAGCGGCGGTTGCTGGTCGCGCTGGATGCCCTGGTGGCTGCCGGGCAGATCGCCCGCGATGATGGCGCCGCACTGCGCGAGGCCTATCTGTTCCTGCGCCGGCTGGAAAACCGGCTGCAGATGCTGCGCGATGCGCAGACCCATGTGCTGCCCAGCGATGCGCTGGATCGCGAGCGGATTGCCGTCGGCCTGGGCTATGCCGATTGGGATGCGCTGCGCGACGCACTGCGTGTGCAGCAGCAGCGCGTCAGTACCGAGTTCGGTGCGCTGCTGGCGCCACGCAAGGGCCAGGCAGCGCCCGATGCGCTGGCCAATTACTGGCGCAGCCTGCCCGAAGGCAGCAACGCGCCGCTGCTGGCCGAGGCCGGTTTCCTCGATGCCAATGGCGCCGATCAGTCACTGCGCGATTTCGCCCAGGGCACGGGCGTGAAGTCGCTGTCCGATGCGGCGCGTGCGCGCCTGGACCGCGTACTGCCGGCACTGCTGCACGCGGCCACCCGTTCACCGCAGCCCGATGCCGCACTCAAGCGCGTGCTCGGCCTGCTGCAGGCAGTGCTGCGCCGTACCAGCTACCTGGCGCTGCTGGACGAACAGCCCAGCGCACTCGCGCGACTGGTCGACGTGCTGGCACGCAGCGCGCTGCTGGCCGAGCGCCTGGCCGCGTATCCGCTGCTGCTGGACGAACTGCTGGACGTACGCGTGTCCGGGCCGATGCCCGACGCCGCCGGCATGCTGGCCGAATGCCGGCAGGTGCTGCCGGTGGAAGATCCCGAATCGCAGCTGCGCTGGCTCAATGAAACTCGCCTGGCGTTGAGCTTCCGCATGGCCATGGCCACGCTGGATGGCCGCCAGGGCGCGGTCGACAGCACCCGGCAACTGGCCGAACTGGCGCAGGCGGTGGTCATCACCGTGTTGGCGATGGCCGAGGCCGATATGCACGCCGCGCACGGCGCTATCGCCGGCGGCCGCTTCGCGATCATTGGTTACGGCAGCCTGGGCGGCCTGGAGCTGGGTTTCGGCTCGGATCTGGACCTGGTGTTCCTGCACGATCACCCGCCGGGCGTGGAAGCCAGTGACGGCGCGCGCCCGCTGGAGCCGGGCCGCTGGTATGCGCGCCTGGCCCAGAAGGTGATGGCGCTGCTGGCTGCGGTCACCGCCGCCGGCCGCCTGTACGACATCGACGTGCGCCTGCGTCCGGATGGTGGCAAGGGCTCGCTGGTGTCTTCGCTGGCCAGCTACACCGAGTACCAGCGCGATCGCGCATGGACCTGGGAGCACCAGGCGCTGGTGCGCGCACGCGGCGTGGCCGGCGATGCCAGCCTGCTGCAGGATTTCGAACAGGTACGTGCGCAGACCCTGGGTCGCGAACGTGATCGCGCAACGCTGTATGCCGATGTAGTGAAGATGCGCGGGCGCATGCGCACTGAACTGGACCGCAGCGATGCCGCGCGGCTCGACCTGAAGCAGGGCGCGGGTGGCGTGGTCGACCTGGAATTCCTGCTGCAGACCGGCGTGCTGGCATGCAGTGCGCAAGTCCCTGCATTGCTGCAGCCGCGTGCCACGCCGGCATTGATCGACGCGCTGGCGGCGGCGGAGTTCCTGCCCGAAGCCACCGCACAGGCGCTGCATGGCGCACATGCCACGCTGCTGGAGGTCGGGCTGGCCTGCACGCTGGATCGCCGGCCGCGCTTGGCACCGACCACGCCGGCCATCGAAGAGGCATGTGCGGTGATCCGCGCTGCGTGCATCGCCGCGGAGCTGCCGTTCGCCTGACCGCCTGCAATGGCGGTAGCAGCTTTGGGTAGGTGCCGACCTCTGGCACCCACCGGGTCAATGGCTCGGCGATGGCTTTTCATTGGTAGGTGCCGACCGTTGGTCGGCACAATCTCTCAGCTGCGATGAACCCTGAAGGAGCGTGCCGACCAACGGTCGGCACCCACCGGGTTCARGGAGTGYGCCAACCAAGGTTGGCACCCACCGGTGAGGCAGTCAGCCCGCTGTACGCAGCGGCGCCATCTTCCACAGCAGCGCGCGGAACGGGGCCAGCAGGCACACGCCGATCGCCAGCTTCACTGCCAGGTCGCCCGCTGCCCAGCTCACCCACGGCAGGGTGGAACCGGCGAAGGCGATCGACCAGAAGATCGTGGTGTCCACCGTGGCGCTGCAGGTGGTGGCCACCATCGGTGCGCGCCACCAGCTGCCGCGGCGCAGGCGATCGAATACGGTGATGTCCAGCAACTGGGCCACGATGAAGGCCGAGCACGAGGCGATCGCAATGCGCGGTGTGGCCACCCACACCGACAGCAGCACCGCCACCGCAAACCCGATCCACGCCACGCGGCGGGCCGGGCCCGGGCCGAAGCGGCGGTTGATCAGGTTGCTGACCAGAAAGGCCACCGGGTAGCTGAAAGCACCCCAGGTCAGCCAGTCATTGATCGGGTACTGCACCAGCACGTTGGACAGCAGCACCACCGCGCCCATGGCCAGCACCGCCAGCACCAGGGCGCGGGCGGTCAACGGGGCAAAAACAGGCGCAGGACGCACGGACATGGCGAGCCAGGGGACAAAGGGGATCGCCCATTATCCGCCCGGCCCGCCGCAAAGCCAAAAACGGCCGTTCAGTTTTACAGCTGCTCGCTCAGCGCGTCGCCGGCGGCGTAGGCGGTCGGCACATAGGCCAGGGCCTTGCCGTCACTGTTCTTCACTGTCCAGCCGGCACCGGCATCGGTCGGGTCGAAGCGCACCTGCTGGCCCACTACGAAACCGGCCACCGGGTCTTCGCCCTCGATCGCCGGCCACTGCAGGGTGGCGGTCTGGTCGGCCTTGTCCGGCACCTGCAGCTGCACCTGGCGCTCGCCAGCGGCGGTGGTCGCCACCTGCTTCACTTCCATCGGCGGCAGCGGTACTGCCGGAGTGCGCTCGGCCACCCGGCCATTGCGCTCGCTGGCCTTGAACGGCGCCTTGGACAGCGCGGCCAGGCCCATCGAGGTGGCCAGCGGAACCGACACCACGATCAGCGAAGTGACCAGCACGCTGGCCTGGCCGCTGTTGATGTGCGGGGCGGCACCAGCGTGCACGGTCGGCACCGTCAGGGCCGAGAGCAGCAGGGCGGCGGCGGGGGCGCGCAGGGAACGAAGCATGGTGACCTCCTGGTCAGGATGAAGGCAGCGGCTCAGCGCTGCGTATCGAAAATGTCGCGTGGGCCGGTGGCCTCGGGCAGGTATTCCAGTGGGCGGCCCTGGTTGTCGCTCACACGCCAGCCGTTGCCCGATTCAGCAGGCTCGAAATTCACGGTCTGGCCCACGTTGAACTGCACGGCCGGGTCACCGGGGCGCTTGGGCCATTGCATGGACGCGGTGTTCTGCGGGTTGGCGGGGTCCTGCAGCAGCACTTCGCGGCGGCCATCGACGGTGGTGGAGATGGCGCTGACCTGCATCTGCGGCAGCGTCACCCGCGGGCCCTGGCCGGGGGGCATGCCCGCATCGTTGGTTTCCCCAGCCGCGGCTGCGCGCGCCCGTTCCACCATCGGCGCGGACATCTCCAGGCTCGGCCCCTCGGGCACGCTGTTCTGGATGATCACGATGCGGCGCTCGGCATGTGCCGGCGCTGCAGACAACAGGCTGCCGCACAAAAGCACGGCCAACGCGGAAAACTGCAGGTTGCGCATCATCTTCTCCTTGCCAGGTCAGGGCGCAGCGGCGGCAGTGCCGGCCGTCGCATGCGCAATGGTCAGTTCCTGCTGCAGCTGGCTGCGCTGGTGCAGGAAGTCGAATACCGATTCCACCGTCACCACCGAGTAGTTGCCGGAAATGCGTTCGCTGGCCGGATGGTCGGTGGTGGTGGCGTTGGCCACGAACAAGCGCGCACCCACGCGCTTGCCCAGGCCGATATGCAGCACGCTGGGCTGGTACTTCTGCGCGCGCAGCCATTGCTGTGCCTGTTCGCGCTTGACGATGACCGGGCCCCCTTCGGCCTGCGCCATCGCTGCGGCCAGCACTTCCAGGATCCACTGGTTGGAATTCTGGAAGTCGGTCGCGAACGGATAGGCCACCACGTTGTAGTTCGATTCGTGCAGCGCCTTGGGCTGGATCGCCGGCGCTGCCAGCATCCGCTTCAGTGCAGCCTGCAACGCCGGGGGCGGCACGCCGATGCGCAGATCAGTATGGGTGCCGCTTTCACCGACGAAATTGCCCAGGCCCTCGCGGTACAGCTGCGAGCTGTCGGTCTTGCAGCGGTTGAGCAGGTGCATCGCACGCCAGCGGCCGTCGTCCTCGCGCAGCAGGAAGGCCAGGTGGCTGTGGCGCAGGCCGTAGCGGCTCAGGTCCTGGCCGCCACGCGCGGCGATCACCACGTCCACGTCGGGCAGCGCGTCCAGGCGCTCGGCCGTGGTCCACGCCACATCGAACATCGCCGCCTGCGCGGCCACGCTGGGGTAGCGCTCGCGGCAGGTGCCGCTGTCGGCCCATGCCGGCCGCTGGCCGGCATCCGCATATACGTCGCCGAAGATCATGAGTTGCCGGCCAGCGGCCGGCACTACCGTGATGCCAGGCGCGCTTTGACCTCGGCGGCAATCCGCGTGGTTTCGCGCAGCGGTTCGATGCGGTCGTACTGCCAGTCCAGCCAACGCGGCTGCAGGCGCCCGCGCTCGCGCAGCTGCTGCTGGAAGCGTGCCAGCCGTCCCTGTGCGGTATCGGCCAGGGCCACCATCACCGGCATGCGGGTGGCGCTGGCCTCGGACAACAGGTTCACCGAATCGGGCGACACCACCACCCGGTTGGCCCAGCCGAGCAGGCCGGCATACGGGTTCACGCCATCGCCGCCATCGCCCCAGATCACATGCGGCAGATCGGCGAACTTCGCGCGCAGGATCTCGGCCAATGCTGGCGGCGTGCGTCGCGACGTCGTCGCCAGCAGGCTGCCGCCCTCGCTGCGGATCTGATCGGCCAGTGCCTGGAATACATGCACCATCGCGGTTTCGTCCCACGGCGCCAGCGGCGTCGGGCCGCCCACCAGCAGCGCGGTGCGCGGGCCGGGCAGGGTGCTGAAGCTGGCGAACGCCGCGCGGCCCCAGGCCAGCCAGTCATCGTCCACCGGGTTCAGGCTGCCGATCAGGGTCAGCACGTTGCTGCCGCGCAGCGCGTCATGTTCGGGCACCACCACCACGTCCCAGTGGCGGGAACCGATGCGCGGGTCGAGGATCTGCACCACTTGGCTGCCGCGCGCACGCAGTACGCGCAGCGCGCCGGCGGCCTGGCGACCACAGCCGATCGCCAGCGCGGGCGCATCGGCGGCGAGGGTTGCCAGGGCTTGGCCGTAGCCGTGCACATCACCGGGCAAGCGCCGCGGTGCCAGCCAGCGCCATGGCGCCCGGGGCTGCAGGATCAGGGGGCGGTGGGTGCCTTGGCGCAGCGCCGAGGCCAGCGCGACCGCCTGCCGGACATTGCCGGCACGGCCGTCGGTGACCGTCCAAGGCGCGCTCGATCGTTTCACCATTGGCATTAATTCGTTTCAGCCCTGCTGGGTGTTGCAACAGTCGCGACACTCTACACTGCGGATCGACGTTTCGCCCCGCGCCGCCCGCGGGCACAGACCTTAGCCGCCCTGGAGATCCACCGATGTCCCACGCGCTCGACGCTGCTGCACTGGACCAGTTGTTCCGCACTGCCCGTACCCAGAACGCCTTCCTCGACAAGCCGGTCGAAGACGCCCAGCTGCACGCCCTGTACGACCTGCTGAAGTGGGGCCCGACCGCCGCCAACGGCAGCCCGGCGCGCTTCGTGTTCGTGAAGTCGGCCGAAGCCAAGGCCAAGCTGGCCCCGGCCCTGTCCGAAGGCAACCACAACAAGACCCTGGCTGCCCCGGTCACCGTCATCGTGGCCTTCGACCAGGACTTCCACGAGAAGCTGCCGTACCTGTTCCCGCACACCGACGCCAAGGCCTGGTTCGACGGCCCGCGCGAAGGCCGCCATGAAGGCGCGTTCCGCAACGGCAGCCTGCAGGGCGCTTACCTGATCCTGGCCGCACGCGCGCTGGGCCTGGATGCCGGCCCGATGTCCGGCTTCGACAACGCCAAGGTCGATGAAGCCTTCTTCGCCGGCACCAGCATCAAGTCGAATTTCCTGGTCAACCTGGGGTACGGTGACGATTCGGGCCTGTTCCCCCGTCTGCCGCGTCTGTCCTTCGACGAAGCGGCGCGCATCGCGTAAGTCGCTGTATCGGTTTCGGGCCCGCCCGCCGTGGCGGGCCATTGCTGCACTGTGTTCCCACCCTACGATCCGGAGAGTTCCTGAGATGAGCGCCACCCGTAAACTGCTGCTGCCGCTGGCCCTGACCCTGGCCATCGCCGCCTGCTCCAAGCCGGCCGACACCGCCGCCCCGGCAGCCGATGCTGCTGCCCCGGCCGCCACCGAACAGGCTGCCACCACCCCGGCCGCCGATGCCGCTGCTGCCGCCCCGGCCGCTGCCGCCATCACCATCGCCTCGGGCACCTACAAGCTCGACCCTACCCACACCGACGTGCTGGCGCAGTGGAGCCACTTCGGCTTCTCCAACCCGAGCGCGCACTTCGGCAACGCCGAAGGCACCCTGGTGTACGACGCCACCGACGTCACCAAGTCCACCGTGGAAGTGAAGCTGCCGCTGAGCGGCCTGAACAGCTTCACCGCCAAGTTCGACGAGCACCTGAAGAGCGCCGATTTCTTCGACGCTGCCAAGTTCCCGGCTGCCAGCTTCAAGAGCACCAAGGTTGAATCGGCCGGCACCAACAAGCTGACCGTCACCGGCGACCTGACCATCAAGGACATCACCAAGCCGGTGACCCTGGACGTCACCGTCAACGGCGGCGGCGAGCACCCGATGGCCAAGGTTCCGGCCGCCGGCTTCGATGCCACCACCACGATCAAGCGCAGCGATTTCGGCGTCGGCGCCTACGCTCCGAACGTCAGCGATGAAGTGAAGATCCGCATCACCACCGAAGCCACCGGCGAGAAGCCGGCGGCTTGATCCCTCCCGCTCACTCGTCGTGAGAAGGCAGAAGGCCCGCTGAAAAGCGGGCCTTCTTTTTTGGCAGCGTCCTGGACGGGTCGCTCGATTGTCTGATGCCCGATCGCTGAATCGCCGAATCACTCGGTGGCCCGATCGTCTGGTAGTGCCGGCCGCTGGCCGGC
>NZ_JBFTOJ010000001.1:0-117310 GCF_056397905.1 Stenotrophomonas sp. 05L414_2 | reverse complement strand
CGCTACCCACAACGCGCCCCCACGAAACAGCGATCCACCCACACGGTTGATCTATCGGCCGCACAGCGGTGCAATACGCACCCCCTTTGGTACACCCCCCACTGCCGTGAGCCAGCTGTTTTCGCCGATCTCCTTCGGCCCCCTGACCCTGTCCAACCGCATCGTCGTCGCGCCGATGTGCCAGTACTCCGCCGAAGACGGCCGCGCCAGCGACTGGCACGCCATGCATCTGGGCAACCTGGCGCAGTCCGGCGCGGGCCTGCTGATCCTGGAGGCCACCGCGGTCGAAGCGCGCGGCCGCATCAGCTGGGCCGATCTGGGCCTGTGGGATGACGGCACCGAAGCGGCCCTGGCGCAGATGCTGGCCAGCGTGCGCCGCTGGTCGCCGATGCCGCTGGGCGTGCAGCTGGGCCATGCGGGCCGCAAGGCGTCGGTGAATCGTCCCTGGGACGGCGGTGGCCAGCTGCCGGCCGATGATGCCCGGGGCTGGGCGACCGTGGCCCCCTCGCCGCTGCCGTTCCATGCCGCCGATCCGGCACCGCAGGAACTGGACGAGGCCGGTATCGCCGAAGTCGTTGCCGCTTTCGCCGCCAGTGCGGTGCGCGCCGAGCGCCTGGGCTTCGAGCTGATCGAGATCCACGCCGCGCACGGTTATCTGCTGCATCAGTTCCTGTCGCCGCTGAGCAACCGCCGCACCGATGGCTACGGCGGCTCGCTGCCGAACCGCCTGCGGATGCTGGTGGAAGTGTTCGACGCGGTGCGTGCCGCAGTGTCGGACAAGGTCGCCGTAGGCGTGCGCATCTCCGCCAGCGACTGGGTCGAGGGGGGGTGGGACATCGTGCAGAGCGAGGCGCTGGCACAGGTGCTGGACGCGCGCGGCTGCAATTTCCTGCATGTGTCCAGCGGCGGCCTGCACGAGCGCCAGAAGATCAGTGTCGGCCCGGGCTACCAGGTGCCGTTCGCGGCGGCGATCAAGGCCAAGAAGGTGCGCATGCCGGTGATCGCGGTGGGCATGATCACCGAGCCGGAGCAGGCCGAATCGATCCTGCGCCACAACCAGGCCGATGCCATCGCGCTGGCCCGCGGCATCCTGTACGACCCGCGCTGGCCTTGGCATGCCGCTGCTGCACTGGGCGACAGCGTGGTGCCGGCACCGCAGTACCTGCGCTGCGAACCGCGCGACGCACGCGGCGTGTTCAGCCCGCGCTGAGCACTACACCTGCCAGGCCGGCGGCAGGCCGGCCTGCAGGTGCTCGAACAGCGCGCGGATCTTGGCGGTGAAATCGCGGCGGTCGCTCACGCAGAAGTAGACGTCCATCGGTTCCGGCTGCCAGTCGGTGCCGCAACCGAACACGCACTGCAGGCGACCATCGCGCAGGTAGGGCTCGGCCACGAACGCCGCCAGCCGGGTGATGCCGGCACCGGCGGCGGCCAGCTCGGCCAGCGCGTCGATGTCATCGCAGACCATGCTCGGCGGCAGCGCGGCATCCACCCGCTCGCCGTCCTTCAGCAGGCCCCAGCGCAGTGGCCGGCCATCGGTGGGAAAGCGATGCAGCAGGCCGCGATGGGCGGCCAGCTGCGCCGGTTGCAGCGGCGTGCCGTGCGCCTGCAGGTACGCCGGCGAGGCGCAGAACACGAACGGGATGCGTGCCAGAGGGCGTGCCACCAGCCCGTCCTCCAGCTGCGCGCCGATGCGGATGCTGGCATCCACCGCCTCGGCACCGTGCTGCACGGCGCGATCGGTCAGGCGCAGCTCCAGCTGCAGCTGCGGGTAGCGCTGCTGCAATGAGGGCAGCAGCGGTGCCAGCACGTGCCGGCCGAACGCGCTGCTGCTGGCGATGCGCAGGGGCCCGGCCGGCTCCACGTCGCCGGCGGTCACCATCGCCTGCGCGCGCGCCAGGTCGGCTTCGATATGCCGCACCTGCGCCAGATACACCGTGCCGGCCTCGCTCAGCGCCAGCTGGCGCGTGCTGCGGTTCAGCAGCCGCACGCCCAGGTGGGCTTCCAGCCGGTTGATGTTCTGGCCCACGGCGGTGGCGCTGATGCCAAGGGTGCGCGCCGCAGCGGCAATGCTGCCGGTCTCTGCGGTGCGGGTGAAGCTGCGGATGAGCTGCAACAGGTTCATGACCGACCAGCTTGCCATGCGGAAGGCCAAGTATCGCTTGGGTCTGTCCCAAGCAGTCGGTTGCATCGGTGACCATCGTTCACCGCGCAGCGGCGCTGCCCTACACTCCGGCGATGCGCCCCGATTCCATCCTCACTCTCTCCTGTCCCKACCGTACCGGCATCGTCTACCGCGTGTCGGGCCTGTTGTTCGACCACGTCTGCAACATCCTCGACGCCCAGCAGTTCGGCGACGAGGAGAGCGGTCGCTTCTTCCTGCGCGTGCACTTCGACCGCGATGCGGGCCTGCCGCTGGACACCGTGCACGCGGCGATGGCCGCACTGGCCGCGGACTTCGGCATGGACTGGCAGCTGCATGATGGCCRCCGCCGGCCGCGCCTGCTGGTGCTGGTCAGCAAGCAGGGCCATTGCCTGAACGACCTGCTGTTCCGTGCCC
This sequence comes from Stenotrophomonas sp. 05L414_2, assembly GCF_056397905.1. Lineage (NCBI taxonomy): Bacteria > Pseudomonadati > Pseudomonadota > Gammaproteobacteria > Lysobacterales > Lysobacteraceae > Stenotrophomonas > Stenotrophomonas sp. 05L414_2. Next base: position 114,750 of record NZ_JBFTOJ010000001.1, on the reverse strand, counting down.
ACAGCGRCCAGTTGAAGGTGGACATCGCTGCGGTGGCCTCCAACCATGCCGACTTCGCAGCACTGGCAGCGTCCTACCAGGTGCCGTTCCACCACCTGCCGGTGAACGCCGACACGCGCGCGGCGCAGGAACAGCAGATCATCGATCTGGTCGAGCGCGAGCGCATCGACCTGGTGGTGCTGGCGCGCTACATGCAGATTCTCTCACCCACGCTGTGCCGTGCGCTGGCGGGCAGGGCGATCAACATCCATCACAGCTTCCTGCCCAGCTTCAAGGGCGCGCAGCCGTACCACCAGGCGCACGCGCGCGGGGTCAAGATCATCGGCGCCACCGCGCACTACGTCACCGAAGACCTGGACGAAGGCCCGATCATCGAACAGGACGTGGCCCGCGTGGACCACGCGATGACCCCGCGCGAGCTGGTACGGCTGGGAAGCGATACCGAATCGCAGGTGTTGGCGCGGGCGGTACGCCGGCATGTGGAGCACCGCATCCTGCTCAACGGGCACCGCACGGTGGTGTTCAGGTAACGCGGGCAGTGCCCGGGATGGAGCCCGGCAATTGCCCACGATGCGCCCGCTGCTGCTGCTGGACTGTCCTGGGACAGGTGGAGCGCACGCCATCGATATGTTCCATCAGCCCTTTGGGAATGGATGACCACATCGGATCCAATACGAAATCGACCCCTTCACGCCGGGCGAGCTTCGCGGCGGGCACGAAGTCGGCATCGCCGGCCATCAGGATGATCTGGCGGACCTGGCGCTTGAGGGCGAGTGAGGAAATGTCGATGCCGATGCGCATGTCCACGCCTTTCTGTCGCACATCGGGCTGCAGCTCATCGGCTTGAAGATCGCCGAAGGTCCGCTTGCCCWTGAGCAGGTCGTCGAAGGTTCGCGATCCGGTCGTCCACGAACTGAAGTCGGTGAGGTGGCCAAGACGCAGGGCGACCTTCCGCTTCTGCTTCAGCGCCTCGTGCAGGCTGGATCTGAACAGTGCTTCGTCGGATCGCGAGTAGTCGATGCACAGCCCCGAAATCGGGTTGTGCATCTTCTTGCGCAGCGGCGGGCAATCGTAGAAGAAGATGCGATAGAGATCGCGTTGCTCGCCACTTGCATGCTTCAGATGGGCGATGGCCCATCGGTGAGCGACCTCGGCGGCGCGTTGAGCGTTGTAGGCGCTGTGGGGCTCGATGCGGCGAAAGCGTTTGATGAAATAGCCGCCATCAATGAGAACTGCCGTCGGCATACCGTTGCCCTCCTGGCTTCGTCCAATGAAAAAGCCCTCGGTTCGGCCGTCCCGCGATCTGTTGGGGGGCGTACTTGGAGGGCTGGATGGTCTTGATTCTGCAGGGGGCGAATCGGGCGCACAAGCGGCAGAGGCGACACGCTGCCTACAGGATCGCGATCCTCGCCTTCGCCAGGGCCTCGCGCACCATGCCGTCATTGGCCTCGGTCACCGGCCGGGTCAGCTCCCACAGGAATTTCACCCGGAAACCCGACTTCACCGCGTCCTGCGCGCTCCACAGCACGCAGTAGTCGCGGGCCAGCCCGCACACGTGCACCTCGCGGATGCCGCGTTCGTGCAGCCAGCCGGCCAGCCCTGTGGCCGGGCGCGTGCCGTCCGGGCCGTGGTTCTCGCGGAAGGCACTGTAGGAATCCACCTGCTGGCGGCTGCCCTTGCGCAGGATCAGGTCGGCCACGGTCCAGTCCACGCCGGGGTGCAGGGCGGCGCCGGTGCTGCCCTGCACGCAGTGGTCCGGCCACAGGGTCTGCGGCTGTGCATGCAGCAGGATGGCTTCAAAAGGCAGATGGCCCGGGTGCTGGCTGGCGAACGAGGCGTGGTTGGCCGGGTGCCAGTCCTGGGTGGCCACCACGGTGCGGTAGCGGCGCTCGGCCAGCAGCGCGTTGATCGGTGCCACCAGCGCATCGCCCTGTTCGCAGGCGAGGGCGCCACCGGGCATGAAGTCCGGCTGCAGGTCGATCACCAGCAGGGCGACATCAGCGGGCAGGGCGGTCATGGCAGGTCCAGCACAACGGAAGATGGGCGGCCAGCGTGGCCGCCCCTCGCGCGCACGTCAATCGCCGCTGGCGGTGTCGTTGTCCTGCCCGTAATACAGCAGGCCGATCCTGATGCGCTCGCGGCCGTTCTCGCGACGATGGCGGTTGGCATCGCGCAGCGAGTAGACGCAGCCACAGTACTCCTGCTGGTAGAACTGCTCGCGCTTGCTGATCTCGATCATGCGGCTGGCACCGCCGCCCTTGCGCCAGTTGTAGTCCCAGTACTGCAGGCCCTCGTAGCGCGAGGCGGCGCGCACACCACAGTCGTTGATCTGCGCCATGTTCTTCCAGCGCGAGATGCCCAGCGAGGAGCTGATGGTGTCGTAGCCGTGCTCGTGCGCGTACAGCGCGGTGCGCTCGAAGCGCATGTCGAAGCACATGGTGCAGCGGATGCCACGCTCGGGTTCGTTCTCCATGCCACGCGCACGGCTGAACCAGTTGTCGGTGTCGTAGTCGCAGTCGATGAAGGGGATGCCGTGCTGTTCGGCGAAGCGGATGTTCTCCTGCTTGCGCAGTTCGTATTCCTTCACCGGATGGATGTTGGGGTTGTAGAAGAAGATCGCGTAGTCGATCCCGGAGGCGGTGATCGCCTCCATCACTTCGCCCGAGCATGGCGCACAGCACGAGTGCAGCAACAGGCGCTGGCCGTTGTCGGGAAGGGTCAGGGTGGGGCGTTGGAGCTCGGTCATCGTCGGGTGCATCTGGGCGTGGRCAGCGGGTCTGGACGGAAACCGTGAACAGGACGCGCGCGGCCACATCGCCTGCACGCGCAGGACGACGACGGCCCCGGCAACCTCCCCGCGGAGATTCCAGGTCGAGTCAGGGGACTGTCGTGTCCCCCGGCCGGGGCCGGTATTCGGGCTGATGGACACGGGCCGGCTGGCCCACCTACTACCTGCCGCTTCCCAGGCGCGAGCCCAGTGCTGTTGGCAGGATTCGTTTCCATTCACCGCTGCGGGGCAGCTCCGGAATGGGCGCGTGAGGCGCCTTCACCGGATTCCCGTTTAAATCCCTGCCGCCATCGAAGCCACGGCAGGGATACCTTCGGCGTGCCCACGGTGGACGCGTTGGCGGCAATGGTCAAGGGCCGATGAAAACGCAGGGCTGTGGCGCGTTTCTCAGGCTGTGAGAGTGCCTCTTGCCATACTGGGCACCGACAGACGGGAGGTGGCTCGTGGCGGCGAAGTACTGCGATCTGGTCATGAAAGGCGGCATCACCAGCGGCATCGTGTATCCCAACGCGGTGCTCGCACTGGCCCGCGAATACCGTTTCAAGAGCATCGGCGGCACCTCGGCCGGTGCGATCGCCGCTGCCGTGGCCGCCGCTGCGGCATACGGCGACCGCCACCAGCAACGGGGCGAACAGCTGCCTGGCGACGCAGGCTATGGCGGCCTGTCGGCGGTGTCGGCGCAGCTGTCGCGGCGCGGATTCATCTACAGCCTGTTCCAGCCCGCCGCCGGCGCGCGCGCTGCGTATCGGCTGCTGGTGGTGCTGACCGGCAACGCCGGCTGGCCACGCAAGCTGCTGTGCCTGGCCATCGCGGTGTTCCAGATCGCGCCGCTGGAAGTGCTGGTGTCGCTGGCACTGCTGCTCGGCCTGGGCTGGTGGGGCGGTGGCTGGAGCGGCGTGGCGGCGACCCTGCTGCCGTCGCTGCTGTGTGCCTACGGCGCAGGCGTGGCCGCCGCTGCGCTAAGGGTGGCCCGGGTGGCGCGGCGCAACCTGCTGGGCCTATGCAGCGGGCTTAGCCGCAGTGCAGGCAAGCCGGCGCTGACTGAATGGCTGCATGAAAGCCTGCAGCAGCTGTCAGGCAAGCCGATGGATGCACCGCTGACCTTCGCCGATCTGCACGACGCGCCGCGCTATGCAGGCGAACCGGACAGCCCGCATGCGATCAGCCTGCAGATGATCACCACCTGCGTATCGCACAACGAACCGCGCACGCTGCCGTTGGGTGGGGCGCAGTTCTGGTTCCTGCGCGAGGAGTTCGAGCAGCTGTTCCCGGCCAGTGTGGTGCAGTGGATGGTCGACCGCGCCGGTCCACCGCGCGAGGTTGAAGGCCGCAACTACTACCATCTGCCGCAGGGCGCGTCGCTGCCGGTACTGGTGGCCACGCGCATGAGCCTCAGCTTCCCGCTGCTGATCAGCGCGGTGCCGCTGCATGAGCCCTCGCGTCGCGAACGTCGCTGCGAGCCGACGTCGACGGCTGCAGGAGAGGCCGGGCACAACGTGGCCGACAGCATGGAAGGGCTGACCAGCGCGGGCCAGGCCTGTGGTCCGGTGATCACCGCGTTCCGGGTGTGCTGGTTCTCCGATGGCGGCATCAGCAGCAACTTCCCGATCCACCTGTTCGATGCCGCACTGCCGCGCTGGCCGACCTTCGCCATCAACCTGGTCTATCCGCAACGCCCCGAGCCGGTGGTGCGCGAGAGCGACAACCGCGAGGCGCTGGAACGCGCGGTGTTCCTTCCCACCGAAAACCGGCATGGATGGCAGCGGCATTACCAGTCCATCGCCACGCCGCTGGCGGCCGGTGAGCTGGGCCGCTTCCTGTTCGCGGTGGTGGCCACCATGCAGAACTGGCGCGACCTGCTGCAGGCGCGTGCGCCGGGGTATCGCGACCGCATCGTGCATGTGAGCCTGCAGGGCGACGAGGGTGGCATGAACCTGGACATGCCACAGGAGGTGCTGACCCGCATCGCCGACAAGGGCAGCCTGGCCGGTGCGCGCTTCTGTTCGTTCTCGTTCGAGAACCATTACTGGATTCGTTGGCGCAACCTGGCCTCGGCTTACCAGCGCTACACGCTGGAGATATCGCGCACCGATGATCCGGCGCAGCAGGTGCTGGCCTATCGCGCGGCCTATGCGATGGTGGCCACCGGMACRCCGCCACCGCCSTCGTACAAGCTGGGTTCGGAAGACAAGCGGCTGGCGTCGCAGCAGCTGTGGGGGYTGATGGTGGAACAGGGCCGCAGCTGGGATGACCTTGGCCCGGACCTCACCGACGGCTCGCCGCGGCCGTTGCCACAGATGAAGGTGACGCCGATCTATTGATCGCGGTGTGCCGCTGCGCTCGCCGGGTATGGCGCGGCGCTACCGTTGGCTATCGCCACGCCTCGACCACCGCATCGCCGCGCAATGGCGCATACAACGGCAAGGCCAATTCCTGCTTCACCCATCCCGGGTTGAGCGCGCGCAATCCCGCCAGGTATTCGCGGGCCAATGCGGTTTCATCGTGCGATATCGCCAGCCGCGCCGCGCGTGCCCATGTCCGGTCCCAACCATGCGCCAGCGCCAGCGAGGTGGCCAGCGACGCATGTGCGCCGGCCACGTCGCCCTGTTCCCACTGCTGCTCGGCGCGGATGATCGCTTCATTTGAAAGCCGCATGTCGTACAGCTCGCGCAGGCGCGCCACGGCACGCGGATCGGCATCCACGCGCAGGTCGGTGTCCTGCCAGTCGCCGCCAGGCGTGCGCACCAGCAATGCCGCCGACCATTGCCCGCTGCGTTGTCCACCCGCCGCTTGTCCCGCTTCCAGCGCTGCCAGCAGGCGCGCGGCAAGCGCACCGTGGGTGGTCGTAAACGCGCGTTGCATCGCCGCCAGCACGTCCGGCCCGGCCAGTCCGTTGCCTTGCACGCTCACCTTGCCCTCGCCAACGGCACCTGCCCAATCGGCCCGCTGCGCGGTCGCGCCGGTGTACTGCGCGTTGCCGCCTCGCGCACTGACCAGCCCGACCTGGCGCTCGGCGATGGTGGTGCCATCGAAGTCGCCATCCTCGTCCAGCAACTGCTTGAGCACCTGCGCCGGCGTGCGACCTTCGGCCAGCAGCGCCAGCCCCTTCGAGCCGTAGGTCGGGTTGGTTTCGAACTGGCTGGCGACCGCGCCGACCTTCGCCTGCGCCCACGGCACGCCGACACCGCCGACGGCGAGATTGTGCGTGGCGACAGCCACCCCGCAGTCGCCGGCTTCGTTGCAGGCGGCAATGGAAAAGGTCGCCCATGCCGGCGCAGCGACAGCAGCGAGCAGCAAGGCCAGGCAGGGGCGCAGCATGAACATGGTCGTCTCCGGTGAAGGCGTTGAACTGGGATGCAACGGACGCGCGGAAGGTTTAGTAGATCCACGCCATGCGCGGATGAATCCCCATCGAAATCGAATATTTCGACAATTCGTCGAAGAGCCTCCACGCATGGCGTGGATCTACCGTTTCGACCAAGGTCGACACCCACCAACAGCAGGCCATGCCARGTATAGCCAGCTTTTGACGTTGACGTTGACGTTGCCTCCGCAGGTGCAGGGCGCAGCCCTGCCGGACCGCCCCCTACCGCCCCGGCAACTGGGTAAACGCGCGCTGCATGCAGTCCTCGCGCGGGCACACCCGGCAGCCCGGCCCGATCGACACCGAATTGCCTGGGCTCTGCACGTCCAGCCCCAGCGAATACACCAGCCGATCGGCATGCTGCAGGTCACACCCCAGTGCCACCGCGAAGGTCTTGCGTGGCTGGCCGTGTCCCACCGGGCCGCTGCTGACCTGCCGTGCCAGCCAGAAATGGCGGCGGCCATCGGGCATGCGCGCGGTCTGGGTGAGGATGCGTCCGGGCTGGTTGAACGCCTCATAGACGATCCACAAAGGGCAGGAACCGCCCACCTGCGAGAAGTGGAAGTCGGTGGCCGAGTGGCGCTTGGACACGTTGCCGGCGCGGTCCACGCGGATGAAGAAGAACGGCAGCCCCGGCGCACTGCGGCGTGCCAGCGTACTCAACCGATGGCAGACCGCCTCGAATCCCACACCGAACTGATGCGCCAGCAGCTCGATGYCATAACCGCTGGCCTCGGCCGCGCGCAGGAAACGCATGTATGGCATCACCAGCGCACCGGCGAAATAGTTGGACAGGCCGATGCGCGCCTGTGCGATGCGGGCCTCGTCGGTGAAGCCGGTGCGCGCGATCACCGCATCGATCTGCGGCAGGTAGCCGCGCAGCGCCAGCTCGACCGCCATCTGGAACGCCTGCTGGCCCGGCTCCAGGTAGTCGGGCAGCCACAGCGTACGGCTGCCGGCATCGTACTGGCGCTTCTCGCGCCCGGCCTGCAGCGCGGCCACTTCCACCAGCACCCCATGGCGGTCGGCCAGCAGCTGGCGCAGCCGTGGCGCCACGTGCCCCGGCGCCAGCCCCCATTCGGCGAACAGCTGCTCGGCCAGTTCGTCCAGCTCGGGGATGTGGTTGTGCATGCGGTTGAAGAACTCGCGCACCTGGTCGCCGGCCGGCAACGTGCTGCCCGCGCCCGGCTCGCCCAGTTGGAACTCCAGCGCGGCGGCATGCTCGCGCAATGCCAGGTGGCGGCGATGCAGGTCCAGCAGCGCGCGGCTGACCTGCGGCAGGTTGCCGGCCAGCGCGCGCAGTTCGGTGGCGCTGACGTCGGCCAGGCCCAGATCGCGCAGCGTCTCGCCCAGCGACTCCTGCAGCGCGGCGGGCTCATCGTCGTCGAACAGGGTGGAAACATCGCCCAACACCTCGCCCAGCTTCTTCTGCACCGCAGGCGTCAGCGGGCGCTTGTTGCGCTCGATCTGGTTCAGGTAGCTGGCCGACAGCCCCAGGGCGCGGGCAAGCTCGGCCTGGCTGTAGCCGCGCTGCTCGCGCAGGCGCAGCAGACGCAGGCCGAGCTGGCGCTGGGGGGCTGAATGATTCACAGGATTAACAGGAATCGTGGCGGGCATTGGCCAGATTAAGCGGATTCAGGCCGGAAATCGAGGCGTGGCCTGTGAATAATGCCAAGAATCTTTCGCACCCCGTGGATTGTCGTCATGACTGTTGCAGCGCCCCGTATCCGCATGCTGATCGATGGCCAGTTCGTTGAATCGGCCACCTCCCACTGGCAGGACGTGATCAACCCGGCCACCCAGGACGTGCTGGCCCAGGTGCCGTTCGCCACCACGGGTGAAGTCGATGCCGCCGTGGCTGCCGCCAAGGAAGCCTTCAAGACCTGGCGCAAGACCCCGATCGGTACCCGCGCGCGCATCTTCCTGAAGTACCAGCAGCTGATCCGCGAAAACATGAGCGAGCTGGCGCACATCCTCACCGCCGAACAGGGCAAGACCCTGCCGGACGCCGAAGGCGATGTGTTCCGCGGCCTGGAAGTGGTCGAGCACGCGGCCGCCATCGGCAACCTGCAGCTGGGCGAACTGGCCAACAACGTGGCCAACGGCGTGGACACCTACTCGATCATGCAGCCGCTGGGCGTGTGCGCAGGCATCACCCCGTTCAACTTCCCGGCGATGATTCCGCTGTGGATGTTCCCGATGGCCATTGCCACCGGCAACACCTTCATCCTCAAGCCGTCCGAGCAGGACCCGATGGTCACCATGCGCCTGGTCGAACTGGCGCTGGAAGCGGGCATTCCCAAGGGCGTGCTGAACGTGGTCCACGGTGGCGAAGAAGTGGTCAACGCCATCTGCGACCACCCGGACATCAAGGCGGTGTCGTTCGTCGGTTCCACCCGCGTCGGTACCCACGTGTACAACCGCGCCTCGCTGGCCGGCAAGCGCGTGCAGTGCATGATGGGCGCCAAGAACCACGCCGTGGTGCTGCCGGACGCCAACAAGGAGCAGACCCTCAATGCGATGGTCGGCGCGGCCTTCGGTGCGGCGGGACAGCGCTGCATGGCCGCCTCCACCCTGGTGCTGGTCGGTGAAGCACGCGGTTGGGTGCAGGACCTGGTCGAAAAGGCCAAGACCCTGAAGGTCAGCGGTGGCACGGTCGCCGGCACCGACGTGGGCCCGGTCATTTCCTGCAGCGCCCGTGATCGCGTTGAGGGCCTGATCGCGTCGGGCGTGGAGCAGGGCGCCAAGCTGGTGCTCGATGGCCGCAAGCCGCAGGTCGATGGTTTCGAGAAGGGCAATTTCGTTGGCCCGACCATCTTTGCCGGTGTCACCACCGACATGCGCATCTACCAGGAAGAAATCTTCGGGCCGGTGCTGGTCATCCTCGAAGCGGAAACGCTGGATGAGGCCATCGCCATGGTCAACAGCAACCCGAACGGCAACGGCACCGCGCTGTTCACCCAGTCCGGCGCCGCAGCACGCCGGTTCCAGGAAGACATCGACGTCGGCCAGGTCGGCATCAACGTGCCGATCCCGGTGCCGGTGCCGCTGTTCTCGTTCACCGGTTCGCGCGCTTCCAAGCTGGGCGACCTGGGTCCGTACGGCAAGCAGGTGGTGCTGTTCTACACGCAGACCAAGACCGTCACCGCGCGCTGGTTCGACGACGAGACGCTGAGCCACGGCGTCAACACCACGATCAGCCTGAAGTAACCGCAGGGAGCAGCCATGAGCCACTCGATGACGACGGAACAGGAAGAAGCGCAGCAGGCGTACCGCGAAGCGGCGCGTGACTTCGCACAGGCCGAACTGGCGCCGCACGCCGCGCGATGGGATGCGGAGGGCATCTTTCCGCGCGAGGCGATCGCCAAGGCCGGTGAACTGGGCTTCTGCGGTCTGTACATGGACCCGGAAGTGGGCGGCAGCGGCCTGAGCCGACTGGACGCCGCCGTCGTCATCGAGGAGCTCGCCAACGTCGACCCGTCGACCGCGGCCTATATCAGCATCCACAACATGGCCTCGTGGATGGTGTCCAAGTGGGGCCAGCCGGCGCTGCGCGACGCGTGGGGCAATGACCTGTCTTCTGGCAGCAAACTGGCCTCGTACTGCTTGACCGAGCCGGGCGCCGGTTCGGACGCGGCCTCGCTGAAGACCACCGCCGTGCGCGATGGCGATTTCTACGTGTTGAATGGCTCCAAGGCCTTCATCTCCGGCGCCGGTGCCACCGAGCTGCTGGTGGTGATGGCACGTACCGGCGGTGCCGGTGCAGGCGGGGTCAGCGCGATCGCGGTGCCGGCCGACCTGCCGGGCATCAGCTATGGCCGCAAGGAAGAGAAGATGGGCTGGAACAGCCAGCCCACCCGCGGCATCACCTTCGAAAACGTCCGCGTACCGGTCAGCCACCTTCTGGGAGAGGAAGGCGGCGGCTTCAAGCTGGCGATGAAGGGGCTCGATGGTGGCCGCATCAATATCGCCGCGTGCTCGCTGGGTGCTGCGCAGGGCGCGCTGGATGCCGCACGCCGCTACATGGGCGAGCGCCGCCAGTTCGGCAAGGCGTTGTCCGAATTCCAGGCGCTGCAGTTCAAGCTGGCCGACATGGCCATCGAGCTGGTTGCCGCGCGGCAGATGGTGCATACCGCTGCGCGCAAGCTCGATGCCGGTGCCAGCGATGCCAACGTGTGGTGCGCGATGGCCAAGCGTTTCGCCACCGATGCCGGCTTCACCATCTGCAACGAAGCCCTGCAGATCCACGGGGGCTACGGCTACATCCGCGAATATCCGATCGAACGCCTGCTGCGCGACAGCCGCGTGCACCAGATCCTGGAAGGCACCAACGAGATCATGCGGGTGATCGTTGCCCGTCACCTGCTCAACACCGAAGAGGAACTGCGATGAAGGATTGGCGTACCCAGGAGCACGTGGGCCTGAAGGTCGAGGCCGATGGCCACACCGCCGTGGTCACCCTGAACAACCCGCCGGCGCATACCTGGACCGTGCACAGCCTGTCGGCGCTGCGCGACCTGGTGGGCGCACTCAATGCAGACCGCGACATCTACGCGCTGGTGATCACCGGTGATGGCGAGAAGTTCTTTTCCGCGGGGGCCGACCTCAACCAGTTCGCTTCCGGCGACAAGGCTGCCGCACGCGAAGCGGCACGCCGTTTCGGCGAAGCCTTCGAGGCGCTGTCCGGGTTCCGTGGGGTGTCGATCGCTGCGATCAACGGCTACGCCATGGGCGGCGGCCTGGAGTGCGCGCTGGCCTGCGACCTGCGCATCATCGAAGACCATGCCCAGGTTGCGCTGCCGGAGGCCACCGTCGGCCTGCTGCCGTGCGCCGGTGGCACCCAGAACCTGCCGCGCCTTGTCGGCGAGGGTTGGGCCAAGCGCATGATCCTGCTCGGCGAGCGCATCAACGCGGAAACCGCCGTGCGGATTGGTCTTGCCGAAGAAAAGGTCGGCAAGGGCGAAGCCAAGGCGCTGGCACTGGAATGGGCGAAGAAGGCCGGCAAGCAGAGCCCGACCAGCATTGCCGCCTGCAAGACGTTGGTGCAGTCCACCCGCACCGGCACCCATGCGTCGGCGCTGGTGGCCGAGCGCGAGGCCTTCGTCGATCTGTTCGACACCGCTGACCAGGTCGAGGGCGTGAGTGCCTTCCTTGAAAAGCGCGCCGCGCAGTGGAAGAACGCATGACCACCGACACCGTTGCCGAGCAAGCACCGGTGCTGTTCGAAGAGCGCGTGGCCGGCAACGGCACGCGCATCGGCATCGCCACGCTGAACGCACCGCGCACGCTCAATGGTTTCTCGCTGCCGATGGCGCACCTGTTGTTGCAGCAGTTGAATGCCTGGGCCGACAACGATGCCATCGCCATGGTGGTGCTGCAGGGCGCCGGTGAGAAGGCGTTCTGCGCCGGCGGTGACCTGCACAGCCTGTACCAGAGCATGCGTGCCTACCGCGACGCCGGCCAGAACGATATCCGCGGGAACGACTACGCCGCCGAGTTCTTCGACGTCGAGTACCGCGTCGACTACCTGATCCATACCTACGCCAAGCCGATCCTGTGCTGGGGTCACGGCATCGTGATGGGCGGGGGCATCGGCCTGATGTCCGGCGCCAGCCATCGCGTTGTCAGCGAGCGTTCCAAGCTGGCCTTCCCGGAAATCACCGTGGGCCTGTTCCCTGACGTGGGTGGCAGCTGGCTGCTGCCGCGCGTGCCGGGCAACGGTGGCCTGTTCCTTGCCCTGACCGGTGCGCTGCTCAACCCGGGCGATGCGATCTATGCCGGCCTGGCCGACGTGCATGTGGCCGAGGAACGCCGCAGTGCGGTGTTCGACGCGCTGCTGCAGGTCGCGTGGTCGACCGATGCCGCACGCAACCACGAGCGCCTGTCACAGCTGCTGCTGTCGTTTGCCAGCGATGCGGCTACCGGCCCGCTGCTGGCCAACGCTACGCAGGTCGATGCGCTGTGCGCAGGCGATGACCTGGCCGCCGTCGTCGAACGCATCAGCACCCTGCAGACCGATGACGCGTGGCTGCAGGCCGCACAGAAGACCCTTGCCGCCGGTGCGCCGGGTTCGGCACGGTTGGCCTTCGAACTGCAGCGCCGCAGCGCCGGCCAGGATCTGGCCAGCGTGTACCGGCTGGAATACATCACCGCCCTGCATTGCGCCGCGCATGGTGATTTTGCTGAAGGCATCCGCGCGCTGCTGATCGACAAGGACCGCAATCCCTCGTGGAACCCGGCCACGCTGGCCGATGCCGACCGCGCATGGGCCGATACGTTCTTCGCTTCTCCCTGGGCCGATGCCGCGCATCCGCTGGCCGACCTGGGCACCCCTGTCGCTGAAAGGAGCCTTGCATGAGCCGCGTTGCATTCATTGGGTTGGGCAACATGGGTGGCCCGATGGCCGCCAATCTGGTCAAGAACGGCCACACCGTACGTGTGTTCGATCTGGTGCCTGCCGCGGTGCAGGCGGCGGTCGACGCGGGTGCCAGCGCAGCGGCATCGGCACGCGAGACCCTGGCCGAGGCCGAGGTGGTGATCTCGATGCTGCCGGCCAGCCGCCATGTTGAAGGCGTGTACCTGGGTGATGACGGCATCCTTGCCGCGATTCCCGCCGGTGCGCTGGTCATCGACTGCAGCACGATTGCCCCGGCCAGCGCGCGCAAGGTATCCGAAGCGGCCGCCGCACGTGGCCTGCAGATGATCGACGCGCCGGTGTCCGGTGGCACTGCCGGCGCACAGGCCGGCACGCTGACCTTCATCGTCGGTGGCGAAGAGGACGCGCTTGAACGCGCCCGCCCGGTGCTGCAGGCGATGGGCAGGAACATCTTCCATGTGGGCGCCAGTGGCGCCGGCCAGGTCGCCAAGCTGTGCAACAACATGGCGCTGGGCGTGATCATGGCCGTCACCGGCGAAGCCATCGCCCTGGGCGTGGCACACGGGCTGGACCCGAAGGTGCTGTCGCAGATGATGGCGGTCAGCACCGGCCGCAGCTGGGCGACCGAAGTGTGCAACCCGTGGCCGGGTGTGCTGGAAAACGCGCCGGCGTCGCGCGGTTACAGCGGCGGCTTCGGCAGCGATCTGATGCTGAAGGACATGGGCCTGGCGGTGGAGGCGGCGATGAGCGTCGGCGCCTCGATCCCGCTGGGCGAAGTGGCCCGCAACCTGTACTCGATGAACCACCAGGCCGGCCGCGGCAAGCTGGATTTCTCCAGCGTCGTGCAGCTCATTACGAGCGAGAAGTGACCTGGTAGTGCCGGCCGCTGGCCGGCAACCTCATGCCCCCTTGCGGGACAACGAAGCTGGGATGGGCGGATGCCCGGTTTCGACCGGTATCCGCCCATTTTTTTGCCCAGCCGCTTGGTACTGCCGGCCGCTGGCCGGCATCACCGCATCAGGCAACGATCAGCGCCACGTCGATGTTGCCGCGGGTCGCGTTGGAGTACGGGCAGACGATGTGTGCCTTCTGCACCAGCTCTTCCACCTGCTCGCGCGGCACGCCCGGCACATTGATGGTCAGCTCGGCTTCGATGCCGAAACCGGTCGGGATCTGGCCGATGCCGACCTTGCCGGTCACGGTGGTGTCGGCCGGCAGCGCGACCTTGGCCTGGCTGGCGACGAACTTCAGTGCGCCCAGGAAGCAGGCCGAATAGCCGGCAGCAAACAGCTGTTCCGGGTTGGTGCCCGGGCCGCCAGCGCCGCCCAGCTCGCGCGGGGTCGACAGCTGGATGTCCAGCACGTTGTCGGACGAGACGGAACGGCCTTCACGGCCGCCGGTGGAGGTGGCCTGGGCGGTGTACAGAACCTTTTCGATGGACATCGGGATGCTCCTGGTCAGTGGGTGGGTAGTGCGTTGGAGCTTACTTTGCCCGGATTCTGCACACCTTTGGTTGCAATAAATCCGAAAAATTTGATTGAACGTCCTGCCGGCCTAGATCGTCCATTCCCGGTCGGTGGTGAACATGATGGTCAGCCAGCGGTCCGGCGACGATTCGCCCAGCGCATCGCCGATCTCGTCACGCAGGTGATCCCACTCCAGCAGGGGCCGCGGCGGATCGTCCTCACGCACCACGAAGAACAGCTCGATCTGCTCGCCACGGCCCACCTGCGCCACGTAACTGCGGTGCTCGACGAAACCGTGCTTTGCAACAATCGCCCGCGCCACCGCATCCACATGCGCCTGCAGTTCGGGCGGGGTAACCAGCAGGATGCCGGCCAGCGCGCGCCGCACCGTGCCCAATGGCGCGATCATCACCAGCACGCAGACGAAGGCGAGGATGGCCGGATCGATGTACGGCCCGACCCACGCCAGCGACGTGCCACGCACCAGCACGCCACCGAGGAAGGCCAGCAGATAGCAGGCCGACATGCTCGCGGCGATCACCCAGTTCTTCGCATCCAGTGCGATGAACTCCGAACCGATGCGCTGGTTCGCACGCAGCACGAACCAGGCCAGCGCGCTTTCAGCCACGATCGACAGTGCCGCGAAGATGATTGCGGGGCCAAGCGCGATCTGTCGCCCACCCGACATCAGCGCATCGACCGCATTGACCAGTGCGTACAACGCCGCACCGATCATCAGCGTGCCACTGACTCCCAGCACGATCGGTTCCAGATGCCAGAAGCCCATGGTGAAGCGCTGGTTCAAACGCGACTGCACTGCGTCGGTCTGGGTGGACAGCGCGATCAGCCGCGCGACCAGCAGCGACAGCCACGTCATCACCACGTCGATCAGGCCGTAGATGCCATCGAAGATGATCAGCGACGAATTGGCCAGCAGGCCGAATACCACTGCGGCGGCGGCCAGCAGCAGCGAGGCGGCGATGGACAGCCGCAGCACACCCTGCTCGGAGCGTGGATCGAGGAAACGTTCGGAACGGGAAGACATGCAGAAATCCGGCTGGGAAAGCGCCGCGGAAGCGGTGCCGCACCATTCTATCCAGACCACCGCTCGCCTCTGTGACTGCACCGGCGCAGGGCCCGGAAAAGTCACCAGACTGGTGACGGTTTACGGATTGACGGGTGCACACCTCAGGCGTATCTTTTCAACCACGATGACATACAAGCCTCTGGCGACCGCCGGGGGCTTTTTGCGTTTATGCCGCCCGTCGGCACCTTGTCATCGTATTTGCGGCCCTGCCAGTCCTGGTGGGCCGTTTCTGTTTCCGCCCCGACCCTGCCCTTTTCGCACCGTCCTTGATGACAGCGTGCGGCGTAGCCGCGTGCGCAGGGTCGGGGCATCCAACATCCATCAACGAAGGAGGATTCGATGCCCCTGCTGACACTTGAGCAGTGCCGCATGCACTGCCGTATCGACGGCGACTACGACGACGCCATTCTGGACGACCTGCTGGCCGCGGCGACCGACGCGGCGTCGGCCTACCTGCGGCGGGCGCTGTTTGCCGACCAGGCGGCACTGGATCTGGCGCTGGACCAGTTGCCGCAGGACATGGCGGCGGCGGTGACCGGGCATGAAGCCGCGGTCGCCGCCGCCAATGCCGAGACCAACGCGGCCAAGGCCAAGGCCATGCGTGACGTCGCTGATCGTCGCCTGGCCGTGGCCACTGAACGCAGCGCGCAGCTGCTGCAGGGCCTGCCGGCCAACGACAGCATCCGCGCTGCGGTGCGCCTGCTATTGGGCCATCTGTATGCGCATCGGGAAGCGGTGGTGGTTTCCACGCACGCCTTGGATGTACCGGTCGGTGCTGCCGCCATCGCGATGGAGCTGCCGTTTGGCGTCGCCGCACTGCTCGATCCCTACCGACTGGCAGCGACCCCATGAACGCCGGTCACTTCAACCGTCGCATCCGCATCGAGCGCCAGGATGGGCGCGTCGATGCCTGGGGCCAACCTCTGGATGCGTGGGTGAGCGTTGCCGATCTGTGGGCGGCAATTCCTCTTGAACGTGCTGACACGGTGCAGCGGGTGAAGCTGGACAGCGGGCTGTCCGCAGCGATCCGCCGCCAGCGCTTCCAGGTGCGCCTGGCGCCGGCGCAGCGAGCCGGCATTGGCATCGGAATGCGCATCGTGCACGACGGCCACACGTTCGATATTACCGGTGTGGTGCCCGACCTTGGCACGCGACACACCGCCGTGCTGTTCACCGAACAGCTGGCTGCAACCGCCTGAGCGAGGACACTGCGATGAGTTACGAACCGAAGTTGCAGCAACTGCTTGGCGGATTGCTGCAGGGGCGCCTGTACCCGGATGTTCCACCGGACCGAGTCACCTATCCCTGCGCGGTCTACCAGCAGGTGGGTGGGCAGGCGCTGTGGTTCAACGAAGGGTCCATCCCCGACCAGAAGCACGCTCGCGTGCAGCTGACCGTCTGGGCAGACACTCGTGCCCAGGCCAACACCCTGATCCGTGACATCGAAGATCAGGTCTGCGCGGGTCTGCCGAAGTCTGAATCCTTTGGCGCCGCCATTGCCGTGCATGAACCGGCACTCAGGAAGTACGGCGCACGGCTCGATTTCGGGCTGTGGTACGCCAACCCGTAGTTCCACTGCTCCACGTACCACCTGAAGCCCGGCACACGCCGGGCTTCGTCTTTTTCAATCCACATGAGGAAATGCAACATGGCACTCAAGCTTCCCAAGGGCACCCAGTTCGGCTTCGCACCGGTCGTCTCCACCGCCATCGCCACCAGCGCGATCTCCAAGGCTGCGCCGGCACTGGCCAGCGTCGCCGCCAACAGCGTCGACACCGGCGATGTGGTGGTCATCGAGCTGCCGGGTTGGCCGGCCCTGAACAACCGCGCCACCCGCGCCGGTGCCGAAGCCACCGGCAGCGTTGAACTGCTGGG
The DNA here is from genome assembly GCF_056397905.1 of Stenotrophomonas sp. 05L414_2. Lineage (NCBI taxonomy): Bacteria > Pseudomonadati > Pseudomonadota > Gammaproteobacteria > Lysobacterales > Lysobacteraceae > Stenotrophomonas > Stenotrophomonas sp. 05L414_2. The sequence goes on along the minus strand of NZ_JBFTOJ010000001.1, from coordinate 97,794 downwards.
CATCGATACCACCGACAACGTGCTGTTCCCCGCCACCAGCGGTGCCGGCGTGCTGCGCAAGGCCGGTGCCTTCGTCGACCTGGACCAGCAGGGCGACCCGACCACCGCAGGTGGCGAGCAGCAGTACTGGAGCGGCACCCTGCTGGAGGACCCGACCGGTCGCCAGGTGCAGATGCCGACCTTCAAGAACGCCAAGACCATCACCCTGCCGCTGTTCTACGATCCGAAGAAGCCGTGGTACTCGGCCCTGAAGAACGTCGACGCCAAGGGCGAACCGGTGATCCTGCGCGCCAAGCTGGTCGGTGGCGACGTGCTGTACTGGTACGGTTACCTGAGCTACAACGGCGACCCGACGATGGCCGCCAACACCCCGATGGGCACCACCGCGACGTTCACCGCGCTGGCCGACTCCATCCTGGTCGAGGGCGCCTGATGTTCCAGGTAAAGGCGCCAGAGAGCTTCAAGAGCACCCTGACCATCGTCGGTCACGGTCGCGAGCAGAAGCTCAACCTGACCTACCGGCACCTGCCGGTGGCCGACTATGCGCAGCTGCTGGAGCGCCTGGGCGATGACACGTTGAGCGTGGCCCAGGCGATCCTGGACATCGTGGTGGATTGGGATGCCGACGTGCCGCTGGACACTGCCGGCGTCGAGCTGGCCCTGCAGCAGCAGGCCGGCCTGGATGGCGCCATCATCGGTGGCTACACCCAGGCCCTGCAGGTCGCACGCAAGGGAAACTGATCGAGGCGGTGGGGGCCCTGTACTGGCGGGCCCCCACCGAGTCCGAGCTGATGCAGCTTGGATTGAAGGCCAAGCATTTTCCGCCGCCACGGGTTGAGCTGTGGCCGGAGTGCGTGCTTCCCATCGAACTCTTTTCGCGGGTTGCCACCCAGTGGCGCGTCGGCGCAGGTGGCCCGATCGGGCTGGATTACAACGTGGTCTACCGGGAGCTGGAGCGCGAAGCGCTCGATGGCGACCAGTACGACGAGGTGATGGCGGCCATCCGCGTCATCGAACGCGCTGCCCTGGAGCAGATGCAGCAGGAATGAGCCGGCCATCGCGGCAACGCCGATGCCCGGTCCCGACTCCGCCGATGCGGAGCCGACTCTCCCGAGGAACACTCAATGAGCACTACATCGCCTGGCAGCACACGGGCCACCGTGGACGCCAGCAATGCACTGGAAACGGCCATGCAGGCAGCAAGGCGCAGCATGACCGAGATGACCGGCACCACACAGGAGTTCCAGCGGCAGCTGGAAAAGATCAATACGGTGCAGCAGGCATTCAACGCCGTGCTGACAACCAGCGCCTCGCTGGTCACCGCCCTGTCCACGCAACTGACTGCCCTGAACACGCAAATGCAGGCGGTGGCGAAGTCTGCTACGGCCGCAACGGGCGGTGACGCCGGCAAGGCCGCGAAGACGGAGGAGAAGGCGGAAAAGGACGACATGGGCCTGGCGGGCATCCGCAAGGGTCTGGGCGGTGCGCTCGGCGACTATATCGGCAAGACCGAGAACACCGCCACGGCCGCCAAGAAGGCCTTCGGCAAGGCATTCACTGGCGCCGACGAGGCGCTGCGGAGCTTTGTGACCACCGGCAAGTCCAAGTACAAGGAGCTGGCCCAGTCCATCCTGTCCGACCTGAAGATGATTGCCGCACAGCAGACTCTGGTCTGGGGAGCGAGGAAGATCGCCGGCCTGATGGGGGTCGACCTGACGCCCAAGGAAGCTGCGACGGACGCGGCGGCAGCTGCAGCAGGCCTGGCAGCTCCCAAGGATGCCAAGGCCGGCGATGCCAAGGCAGGTGATACCAAGGGCGGCAAGGATGACAAGGACGCCAAGGGGTTTTCGGGGTTCCGCAAGGGTTTCGGCAGCGCGCTCGGCGAGTACATGGAAAAAACCGAGAACTCCGCCAAGACCACCCAGGATGCATTTTCCAAGGCATTCACCGGAGCAGAGGCCGCATTGCAGAGCTTCGTGAAGACGGGCAAGTCCAATTACAAGGAACTGGCCAAGTCGATCATCGCCGACCTCAAGATGATCGCCATCCAGCAGGCAATCGTCTGGGGCGTCAAAAAGATCACGGGCATGCTCGGTTATGGCACGGGGGTGGAGGCCAACGCCAAGGGTGGTGTCTACCAATCGCCGAGTCTGTCGGCCTACTCCGGCGGTATCTACAACACCCCACAGCTGTTCGCATTCGCCAAGGGCGCCGGCGTGTTCGGTGAAGCGGGGCCTGAAGCGATCATGCCGCTGCAGCGCGGGCCCGATGGCCGCCTGGGAGTGGCGGCACACGGCGCCGGCGGCGGTGGCGGGGTGGGAGTCAATATCCGCATCGACAACAACGGTGGCAAGGAAGTCACCAGCAACGAAAGCATGCTGCAGCAGTTCGGCAACGAGATCGGCCAGTTCGTGGAGCGAAAATACCGTGACCTGCAGATGCGTGACATGAAGGCTGGCGGCGTCCTCAGCAGGAGTGCAGCACGATGACCGACACCTTTACCTGGGCAGCAACCAGCCAGAGCACTGGCACCACCACTGCCACCGTCAAGCGCGCGCGCTTCGGCGATGGATACGCACAAGCCGCACCGGATGGGCTCAATGCCCGCCTGCGCAGCTACCAGCTGCAGTTCGTCGGTAATCGCAGCACGATCAACGAGATCGTTGCGTTCCTGGATGGCCATGTGGGCCAGAGTTTCTTCTGGCGGGGCCCGCTGGGCACCGGTCTGTATGGCTGCGACACCTATACCGACAGCCATCTGGGTGGATCGGTGTTCAGCATCACTGCGACGTTCGAACAGACGTACCAGCCGTAGGAGCGGACATGGATCTTCAGCAGATCGACCTGGACACCATCCAGCCCAACGGCAAGCGGGGCGAAACGCAGCGCCCCGCTTTCACCAAGATCAACCAGAATTTCAAGGAAGTGGCCTTGGCGGTGGATGCAGTACCCGAGGCGGTCGCACGTGCGGTCTCGGGAAGAAATCGCCTGATCAATGGCAATTTCGACTGCTGGCAGCGGGGTACGAGTTTCAACACATCGGGAAGGTACACGGCCGATCGCTGGTTCCTTCAGATGCAGGGCATCGCCGATCCTGTGTTCAGGCGGAACCCCACGGCTATGGGGGACAACAATTTTCCCCGGAGCAAGTACACGCTGTCCGTCAGCTCGAGTGGAAACACCGACGCAGAGAAGCATTTCTTCGTGTTCGAGCAACGTGTGGAGGACGTGCGAACCTTCGCCGATACCCCAAGCACGGTGTCCTTCCTGGTATTCAATGCAGGTGCGGGGGGCCGCAGGATCGCACTGGAGTTCGCGCAGACCTTCGGCGCAACGGGCAGCGCCCCGGTACTGGCCGTTGCACCTGAGATTTTCGAGCTCGCTCCTGGCCTGAACAGAATCCGCAAGACAGTGACGCTGCCCTCCATCTCGGGAAAAACACTATCTGATGAAGGTGCCGCCGTGATGTGCGTGTGGGTATCTGCGGGCACGCAGTTTGCCAACCGCACCGCCGGCCTTGGTGCGCAGCATGGCCAGGTCTACTTCGGAGAATTCCAGTGGGAGCGCGGCGCTACGGCCACGGCTTTCGAGTGGCGTCCGCTGGACGAAGAAGTGCAGCGTTGTCGGCGCTACTACCAGGCCGATGCCACGGGTTCCTACTTTGACGGCGGAGTTCGCTTCAACGCCGGTGTCGGCCTCATCCGTGGTGACAACAAGGTGTACCTGATCTATCCATTCAGCCAGCGGATGCGGACCATCCCCACGGTCGGATTCTCAAACCTGCCGCAGTGGCGACTCCTTACGGGATCGGGGGCGACGAGCCTGACGGCGCTCAACGCGGTCGAAGTGTCTTCGACGAGGATGACCATCATCGGGTCCTTGAACGAAGCCGCTGCTGGTCAGGCCGGGATCCTGCAGAGCGCAGACTCCGCCGACGCGGGTACCGGAATCATCCTGGACGCGGAAATCTGAGATCCGCGAGCACCGCTGCGGAATGCGCTGCTTGGTGCAATCCCCGAAAAGACAAGGAAACAGCAGAAATGTCACGACGAATCATCGACCTCGATTCCATTCAACCGAATGGAAAGCGGGGTGAAACACAGCGCCCGGCCTTCACCAAGATCAACGAGAACTTCGCAGAGGTCTACGATGCCCTGGCCGCGGTGGAAAAGCTTCCAGAGACGGTGGACCACGCGATCAGTGGGCGGTTGCCCGGGCGCAATCTCTTCATCAATGGCGGCCTGCAGTTCTGGCAGCGTCGCACTTCTGGACGTGTCGGCAGCGGCTCGGGAACACTGGGTGCAGAAACGCTCTTTGCCGATCGCTTCTCCAACTCCGCGTTGAGCTGCAGTCATGACATCCAGCGTGTACCGTACGAGGGACAGTTGGGCTATCCCGAAGACACCCGCGCCATCCTCGTGTGCACGGTATCCGGTGCAGTCGCCAACAGCGGCGCCTGGATGGGCCAGAGAATCGAAGGTGTGCGAAGCGCCAGCGGCGCCGTCACGATCTCGGTCTGGGCGAACAGCGACGTAGCCGGGCGCAAGGTGGGTGTGCGTGTCATCCAGGACTTTGGAACCGGTGGGACGCCTTCGCCTCAGGTTTCCACCGAGGCGGGCGTCCTCACGTTGAGCACTGGAGCGTCGCGTCAGTCACTCACCGTGACGTTGCCGAGTACGAAAGGGAAGAAGCTGGGAACCAACGGCAACGACCACATTTACGTGGTCTTCGATCTATGCGCCGGTGGATATGGCGGGGCGTTGGCAGGCCAGAATGGATCCTTCGGCTTTACCCAGTTCCAGGTCGAACCTGGGCTCAATGCAACGAACTTCGACTGGCGGCCGCCCGGCGTGGAGCTGGCCCTGTGCCAGCGCTACTACGAGAAGAGCTACAACCTGGATGTCCCGCCCAATACGCCGCACAACGAAGGACGCGAGGCATTCTCGTTGAACAACCCGGGGGTTGCCCACTACCAGAGCGTGCGCTTCCTGGTGGCAAAACGTGCGCACCCCTACGTGATGATCATTTCGGCTGATACCACCCAGCAGGATGGACACATCGCCGAGGACAACATCTCCCGTGTTCCCTGCGTAGTGAACTACGCCTCGCCATCCAGCTATGAAGTGAGTTGGTCGAACAACCCGGGCCGATGGGGCGGCTGGTGGCATTGGTGGGCCGACGCTGAGTTCTGATCCGTAGCGGTCTCTCACCAGAACAATAGGATCCCGACATGGCAAGAAAGATTATCGACCTCGATTCCCTTCAACCGAATGGAAAGCGAGGCGAGACACAGCGGCCGGCGTTCACCAAGATCAACGACAATTTTGCCGAGGTGTATAGCGGCTTGAAGGACGCTCAAGAGGCCGTCACGGCAATTCCAGCAGCCCTGGATGCAGCGTTGGCCGGTAGATCACTGGCCAGGAACTACCTCGTCAATGGTGACTTCCGCTTCTGGCAGCGCGGGTGGGGCCTGGCACAGGGCACAGGTTCGAACTATCTGGCCGATCGCTGGAAGCGTGACAACGGCAACGGAACGCTTTCAATGGCGCGCTTCCCGCTGGAGCCGGGACAGACCGCAGTTCCTGGCAATCCGCGCTGGTACATGAATGTCAACGTAGGCGCCTCTTCGGCCAGGAACAGCTACCAGCGCGTTTCGCAATTGATCGAAGACGTAACACTGCTCAGTGGCAGGAAGCTGACGCTTTCCTTCTATGCGAAGGCAGCGCCCGGATCAAAGATTGCCGTGGAAATCGAGCAGGATTTCCGTGGTCAGGACTCCTCGACACAGATGTTTGCTGGCATCGCCACGCTGACAGGAACCTGGAGCAGGTACACGATGACGTTCGATGTACCCAGTGTTTCCGGAAAGAACACCAACGGTGCCGGACACTGCACATGGGTCTCGCTGTGGATGTCCACCGGTCCGGACTTCAGCAATCGGGTTCCAGGCCTGGGGCATCAGACAGGCAACTTCGACATCGCGATGGTGCAGTTGGAAGATGGCGCTGCAGCCACCGACTTCGAGCGTAGACCAGACGCATTGGAGCTGCTGCTGTGCCAGCGCTACTTCGAGAAGAGCTACAACATAGATGTACCGCCTGGCACCGCTGATGGGGCCGGTCGGGACAACCAGTTCTATGACCGCTCGGTCGGCGTGGGCAGTACCTCGCACATCCGCTGCCGCGTACTGAAGCGGGCGACGCCTGCTTACACCGTCTACAACGACACAACCGGTGCCGTCAGCCAGGTCTCTGGTGCATCTGGTGGTGCCGGCACGGTGACGTCGATCGTCAACCCAGGCCAGTCCGGAGCCCAGGTCAACTATGTGTCGGCACCCGGGAACTGGGGTTCCTCCTTCCACTGGACTGCAGATGCGGAGCTTTGACATGTATCAACTGACGCACGATCCGGACATCATCAAGTGCACAGACACCGGAGCGTTCATTCCGCGTGGCCACTGGATGTGGCGAGACTATGAGACGTGGATCCTGGCTGGCAACGCGCCCTCGCCAGCGCCGCCGCCCTACCCGGCGGGATCCACCGAGCACCTCCATCTGCTGCGCCGCCAGGCGGAGCAATGGATGTGCGAGTACGTCCAGACACTGGGGCATACATCCATAGAAAGCTGCTGTAGCTACATCAGCAGCGTGATCTCGGGACTCTCCTGCGAGGCCCGAGCGATGGTGGCGTGGCGCGATGCAGTCAATCTGGCATTGACAAATCTGACCATCGCATCGCCCGAAGATGCGCAGACCTGGGAACAGATCAGGCAGAAACTACCGCAGCCGGAGACATTCGACTGGGTGTGCGGGACTTCCGACGGCGGTCCGCCGGAGCGCGGGCCCGCAGGAATCTAGAGGAGCGTTCATGGCAAGAAAAATCATCGACCTAGATACCATTCAAGCGAATGGTAAACGGGGTGAAACACAGCGCCCGGCATTCACCAAGGTCAACGACAACTTCGCCGACGTCTACGCAGGCCTGGACGGCGTACAAGCCGCCGTGGACGGCCTGGAAAGCCGAATGGCAGGCCGCAACCGCCTTATCAACGGTGACTTCCGGGTCTGGCAAAGGGGTACGGCGTTTTCCGCATCTACCGGTGCCCGTCCTACCGCCGATCGCTGGCTGATGAACGCGCAGGCGACCACTCTCTCTGCATCGCGCGACGACATTGCGGCAGGCGGTGGTGCGGCGGGAAGGCTGATTGCAGGTTCCCGTCACCTGCTGAAGCTCGTCGTCGAAAGTGTTGCCGGCGCCGACAGCATGGCACTGGTGCAGCAGCGCATCGAAGACGTGCGTACGTTCGCGGGAAAGCGGGTCACCGTCAGCTTCAAGGCGAGGGCCACGGTCGACAACTTCAAGGTGGGCCTGGAATTCCAGCAGTCGTTCGGCACCGGCGGCTCAACGGCAAGGGACAGCATCGGCGGCGGCGTCACGCTCGATACGATGTGGCGCTGGCACCAGTTGACCGTGGATGTGCCTGGCATCGCAGGGCAGACCCTGGGCGCCGACAGCTATCTACAGCTCAGCCTGTGGATGGACGCGGGCGCGAACTTCGCCGGTCGCGCGTTCGGGGCGGGACAGAAGAGTGGCGTGGTCTATCTGGCTGAAATGCAGGTCGAGGAGGGTGACACCGCGACCGATTTCGATCGCCGGCCCGAAGCGCTTGAACTGTTGCTGTGCCAGCGCTACTACGAAACAGTTGATGTGAACCGGATCCTGGGAATCACCTACACCGCCAACGGCGATTCGCGCGCCTGCATCCCGTTCAAGGTACGCAAGCGCTCGGCGCCCAGGATCACCTCGCCCTCCACCGCGCTCAACCTGGTGGGCTTCGGCTCCGAAGGCAGTCTCATCAACTTCAACGGCGGCGATCCGGGCTGGCAGTCCACCGTGGACGCGGCCGTGTTGTCCTCGATGTCCAACAGCATGCAGCAGTACGGAGTAGTCGTGGTGTGGTCGACCACCTCCCAGGTCCTGGTGCACGCAGACGCGGAGCTCTGAGCCATGAGCACAATCACGACCGAAACCGGCCGCGTCAGCGGCTTCACCACCAATGCGTCACTGCGCCCCGGACACCGTGTCATCGTGCCCTGCGGTCAGCCGTCCCATCCCGTACCGCCTCATCCCGCCACCGCCCAGGAGCGCACCTCATGATCACCGCCGATGCCCAGCAACTCGAGCCGGGTAGCCGCATTACCGTCTTCGAACTGGACGCCAGCAGTTTCGGTGCCGACCAGCTGTTCTTCCACGCGCACCTGCAGAGCGGTGTGATCATCTGGCAGGGGCAGGAGTACGGCCCCTGGCCGATCGAAGCCAGCGGCTTTGAACGAACCAGCGACCAGCCGCCGAACCCCAAACTTCGGGTCAGCAACATCGATGGCCGCATCACCGCGATGTGCCTGCTGTTCGATGATCTGGTCGGCGCCCGTGTCATCCGTCGGCAGACGCTCGCCAAGTATCTGGATGCAGCCAACTTCGAAGAGGGAAATTCCAGCGCCGATCCGGCAGAGCACTTCCCCGACGAGGTCTGGTTCATCGAGCGCAAGGTCGGTGAGGACAAGCAGACGGTGGAGTTCGAACTGACCACGGCCATCGATCTCAACGGCGAACAGCTGCCTGGTCGGCAGATCATCGCCGGCATGTGTGGCTGGCTGGTGCGGGGTGGCTACCGCGGCCCCTACTGCGGCTACAACGGTCCGGCGGTTGCCGATGGCGACGACGTGGCCACCGATGATCCCGCCCGCGACCAGTGCGGGGGCCGTGTGCGCAGCTGCAAGATGCGTTTCGGCCAAGACAAGCCTTTGCCCTATGGCGGCTTCCCGGCCGCTGGCCTGCTTCGTTCCTGATCCCGCTCTCCGACTTTCCACTTCAAGGCCCGCTCGCGCGGGCTTTTTTCATGGGTGAAACATGCAACCAACAACCCTGCAGGCCATCCAGGCACATGCCGTGGCCGAGTACCCGCGCGAGTGCTGCGGGCTGATCGTGGCCATCGAAGGCCACGAGCACTATCTGCCGTGCCGCAACCTCGCGGGCACACCCAGTGAACACTTCCGCCTGCCGGCCGAGGACTATGCCGTGGCCGAGGACAAGGGCGAGGTGCTGGCCCTGGTGCACAGCCATCCCGACGCAGCCGCCACACCGTCCGACGCGGATCGGGTGATGTGCGAGCACAGTGGCCTGACCTGGCACATCGTCAGCGTCGGTCAGGTGGATGGCGAGGCACCCGAATGCGGTGACCTGCAGACCATCCAGCCGAACGGCTATGTTGCGCCGCTGGTCGGCCGCCAGTTCGCCCACGGCGTGCTGGACTGCTACAGCCTGGTGCGCGACTTCCATGCGCGGGAACTGGGCATTTCCTTGTCCGACTACACCCGCGACGACGACTGGTGGGACAAGGGCCAGGACCTGTACAGCCTTGAACGACTGCATGCGGAAGGCTTCGACCTGATCGAAGGCGAACCGCGGCGTGGCGACATGATCCTGATGCAGATCCGCTCGCCGGTGACCAATCACGCCGGCGTGTACCTGGGCAACGGGCAGATGCTGCATCACCTGCACGGTCGTCTTTCCGAGTCCGTGCCCTACGGCGGCATGTGGGCCGAGCGCACCCGTTGCATCGTCCGCCATCGCGAGGTGCGCCATGACTGACCGTCTTCGTACCATTCGCCTGTACGGCAAGCTGGGCGCGCGCTTCGGGCGCAAGTTCCGGCTGGCGGTGAACAGCCCGGCCGAGGCCGTGCATGCCCTATGCGTGATGCTGCCTGGGTTCCAGCAGTACCTGATGGCTGCAAAGGCCAAGGGCATGGAGTTTGCCGTGTTCAACGGTAAACAAAATCTCTCCCGGGAGCAGTTGCACGACCCGCCGGGGCAGGATGACATCCGYATTGCGCCGGTGATGGTCGGTAGCAAGCGGGGTGGCGCGTTGCAGACAATCGTGGGTGTCGTTCTGATCGTCGTCGGTGTGGTGGTAAATGCGTGGACGGGTGGAACCGCTGGCACACCCTTCATCAAGTTCGGCATAAGCATGGCGGTCGGCGGCGTTGTTCAGATGCTCTCCCCTCAGCCGAGAGGCCTGAGCGCCAAAGACTCCCCCGAAAAYGCGCCCAGCTACAGCATGAACGGCACCGTCAACACCCAGGCACAGGGCAATCCCGTACCGGTCGCTTACGGCGGCCATGACAAGAAAGGCATGTTCATCGGCTCGGCCGTGATCAGCGGCGGCATCCTGGCGGAGGACCAGTTTTGAACCAGATCATTCATTCCGCACAGCGTGAGCGCAGTGCACCCATACCCACATTGGTGGGTGCAAAGAAGGGCGCCAGCAATGCACGCACGCCGGTGGAAACGCCGGACAGCCTGCACTCGATGGCAGTGGCCCGCATCATCGACCTGGCCAGTGAAGGCGAGATCCGCGGGCTGGTAGCGGGCAAGCAGTCGATCTACCTGGACCAGGTGCCGATCGAGAACCCGGACGGCACGCTGAACTTCTCCGGCGTGGACGTGCAGACGCGCTCAGGCACCCAGGACCAGGAGCACATCAGCGGCTTCCCCTCGATCGAGAACGAAGTCGGCGTCAACGTCGAACTGCGCAGCGATGCGCCCGTGGTACGCACCGTGTCCGGCGCCGATCTGTCGGCGGTGCGCATCCGCTTTGCGGTGCCCGCGCTGCAGAAGACCAACACCGAAAACGGTGATACCGAGGGCTATCGCATCATGTATGCGGTGGACCTGTCCACCGACGGCGGCCCGTTCAGCACCGTGCTGAACGACGCTTTCAGTGGCAAGACCACCAGCCAGTACGAACGCAGCCGCCGCATCGATCTTCCGGCAGGCAGCCAGTGGCAGGTGCGCATCCGACGGCTGACCGCGAACGCCAACAGCAGCACCATCGCCGATACCGTCAACGTGCTGTCGATGACCGAGATCATCGATGCCAAGCTGCGCTATCCCAACTGCGCGCTGGCGGCGGTGCAGGTCGATGCCAGCCAGTTCCAGAACATTCCCACGCGCTCGTATCAGCTGTGGGGGCGCATCGTACGTATTCCGTCCAACTATGACCCGCTCACCCGCGTCTACAGCGGTGTGTGGGATGGCACCTTCAAGAGCGGCTGGACCAACAATCCGGCGTGGGTCTTCTTCGACATCGTCACCAACGATCGCTTCGGCCTGGGTCATCGCATCCCGCTGGACTGGGTGGACAAGTGGCGCCTCTACCAGATCGCCCGCTACTGCGACGAACTGGTCAGCGATGGCCAGGGCGGCAGGGAGCCACGATTCACCTGCAGCCTGTACCTGCAGACCCGCGCTGAGGCATACAGGGTGCTGCAGGACATCGCCACCATGTTCCGAGGCATCAGCTTCTATGCAGCTGGCCAGGTCATGGCTTCGGCCGACATGCCCAAGGACCCGCTGCTGACCTACAGCCAGGCCAATGTCATCGAGGGTCGCTTCCACTATGCAGGCAGCAGCCGCACGGCGCGGCACACCGTCGCTCTGGTGTCCTGGATCGATCCGGATGATTTCGGCCGGCAGAAGGTCGAAGTGGTACAGCACCTGCCTGGTGTCGCCCGCTATGGCATCAACCAGACCGAAGTGACGGCGGTGGGTTGCCATTCGCGTTCGCAGGCGCAGCGCGTGGGCAACCACATCCTGCACACCGAGATGCTGGAAACCGAGACGATCAGCTTCTCGGTGGGGCTGGATGCCCTGGGTTGCATGCCCGGCGACATCATCCAGGTGGCCGACCCGAACCGCGCCGGTCGCCGCAATGCAGGGCGCATCCGCAGCGCGGGTGCGCGCACCTTGGTGCTGGACCAGCCGCCGGAGAAGATTGAAGCCGGTGATACCCTGCGTGCGACGCTGCCCAATGGGCATTCCGAAGCACGTACCGTGCAGTCGGTTGATGGCGAGACGGTCACCGTCACCGCGCCGTGGTCGGCAGTACCGGTCGCGCAGTCGGTCTGGGCACTGGAGTCGCCGGAGCTGGCGCTGCAGCAGTACCGCGTGCTGTCGATCAGTGAAGGCGAAGAGCTGACCTACCAGATCACCGCGCTCAAGCATGTGCCGGGCAAGTACGCCGCCATCGACGATGGCACGCGCCTGGAGCAGCCGCCGATCAGCATCGTGCCACCCAGCGTGCAGCCGCCGCCAGCGAACGTGCGGATGGCCTCGCATGTGGTCGTCGACCAGGGTATCGCCACTTCCGTACTCACCATCGAGTGGGACGCGGCGGACAAGGCGATTGCCTATGACGTGGAATGGCGTCGTGGTGATCTCAACTGGGTCCGTGCCGGCCGCGTGGGTACGCAGAGCCTGGAAGTGCGCGGCATCTACGCCGGCCAGTACCTGGCCCGGGTTCGTGCAGTCAATGCGCTGGGAGCGGTGTCGCAGCCGATGGTCAGCGCGCTGACGACGATTGAGGGCAAGACCACGCCACCGCCAGCGCTGTCTTCGCTCACGGTCCGCAGTCGCGTTTTCGGCATCGAGCTGGACTGGCAGTTCCCTGTTGGTGCTACCGATACCGAGCGTACCGAGCTCTGGTACAGCACCAGTCCTGACCGTGCAGCGGCCATCAAACTCGGTGACTTTGCCTATCCGCAGGCACGGCACCAGATGAATGGCCTGGCGGCCGGCGCACGTTTCTGGTTCTGGGGTCGCCTGGTTGATCGCAGCGGCAACATAGGTCCATGGCACCCGGTGGGCGCTGGCGTACTGGGAGAGTCCAGCAGCAACCAGGCGGACTATGACGCCTACTTCGCCGGTCGCATCAACGAAAGTGCACTTGGCCAGCAACTGCAGCAGAAGATCGAGCGCGTCAGCGAGGTGCTGCCGCTGGTCTGGGATGCGGAGGCGACCTATACCGCGGGCCAGACCGTCATCCATGACGGCCGGATCTGGAGCTGGCAGGACACTGCAGCGGGCAACGAAACGCCGCCGGGCACGCATTGGAAGGATGTGGGCGATGCGATCGCCGATGCCGGTGCCATTGTCGGTCGGGTCGATCAGCTTGAGATGGATGTCACCGAGGTCGATGGCAAGGTGGCTGCGCAGGGGCAGAAAGTCGATGGCCTGTTCGCCCAGGTCAGCGACCACAGTGCGGGCGAGGAGGACTACAACGTCGGTGAGAACGACGTTACCGCCGGCGCCATCACCGTCTACAGCGTGATGGCCGAAAAGGACGCGGCGCTGGCCAAGCGCGTGGACACGGTTGAAGCCTCCATCGATGGCGTACCTGGCAAGATCGAAGGCGTCAGCGCGGCCGTGCAGCAGGTCTCGCAGGCCGTGGTGAATCTGGATGGCAAGGTCAGCGCGACCTATACGGTCAAGGCGCAGATCAGCAGTGCAGGTCAGATCTACATGGCCGGCATGGGTCTGGGCGTGGAGCAGCAGCCCGATGGCAGTTACCAGAGCCAGATCCTGATGCAGGCCGATCGCTTCGCATTGTTCAACACCAACAGTGGCCAGGTCAGTGCGCCGTTCGTGGTACAGGGCGGGCAGACCTTCATCAGCCAGGCACTGATCGGCACTGGCTGGATCCAGAACGCGATGATCGGCGATGTGATCCAGTCCAACGCCGTGGGGGCCGATGGTCAGCCCCGATGGAGACTCGACAAGAACGGCACGTTGACGATGAGCGGCCCCGAGAACGGTGGCCGCCTGACCATCAATGACAGTGTCATCCACGTTTACGACAGCAGCGGTCGCGTGCGCGTCCGCATGGGGATCTGGTGATGGCAACAGGTATGCAGATTTTCGGCCCGGATGGGCAGATGTGGTTCGACACCAATGATCGGGCCGGAAAGGTGATGGGTGGCATGACGATCACCGGCAATTCCCAGAGTCCGGTCGGCCTGGCGGGGCTGGGGCAGCCATTTGCCATTCTTCCCAGTCCGACGTCCGACAGCTGGCAGGACCAGAACGGAAATCAGTTCTCCGCCCCGAACATGGGCGTCATGTCGTTCATTGATGGGGGCAACACGCTGATGATGCGGTTCACGTTCTCACCGATCGCCAATCCCTCCACTTACATTTTCTATGGAACCTTCTGATGTCCGTCGGTCTTGAAGTCACCAACGATAGTGGCGTCCCCGTGCTGGTGAACGCGCACTCTTTCGTCTTTTTCGCTATCGCCAAGGGGACGCAGGCGGTTGCAAGCAACCCATCTGTTTATGGCGTGGGCGGATACGTCAGCCTTCCGCCTCAGAGCGTTCCGTATCTTGTGTTCATCCGCTGCAATGGCGGATCCGCGCAGGTGGCATCTTCCACGAATGGTTTTTCCTGGAACATGGCACAAGGCACCACCAGCTTTGACTGGTGGGCCTGGGGGCGTGCAACGGTCAGTGGGAGCACCGGTATGCAAGTGTTCAATCCAGATGGCTCCATTCAATGGGACATGTCCAATCGCCCTTTGCGCATAGCCGGCCTGGTCGACAAGTCCGGCGCCAGCGTGCCTAGCTTCACCGAGATGTCAACCGACAATTTGCGTCAGGGGCCCCTGTTCAACGGCCCTGGGGAAAACCTTGCCTACCTCATGTCCGACATTGGCCTTTGCCACGACATCTATGCCTTCCATGGCAGTGGTCCAACCCTGCGCGGCAACATGCGCTACCAGCCTTTCATCAATACCCCGAATAGCTCGCAGCTACGCTTGAACTACTGCCGCCGCCGGGAAAACCGACCACGATCGTTGAATGGAGCGTCCTATCAGAGCTTTGCCGGGCAGCTACCTAATTTCCTGATCGCGGCCCACACTTACTGACGCGGCCGCGCAGCCGGGCGGCCATTTGAGCCGCCCGGCCCCTTCCCGTAGACTGCGCCCCTTCCACGCTCCCCGACGACGCACTGCAGTGATCACGCCACCCTGACCCTTGCCGCCCCTCGGCAGCCGGCCCAACCGGCTCAGGAACCCGCGTCTTTCACTGCAGCGCCACGTGGCCCAGCCCACGTGTGCGCGGAGTTTTCCCATGCAAACCTCTTATCCCCTGCGCCAGCAATGGCTCGGCAACCTCCGTGGTGATCTGCTGTCCGGCACCGTCGTCGCCCTGGCACTGATTCCCGAAGCCATCGCGTTCTCGTTGATCGCCGGCGTCGACCCCAAGGTCGGCCTGTATGCTGCTTTCTCCATTGCCGTCATCACCGCGATTGCAGGCGGCCGCCCCGGCATGATCTCTGCCGCCACCGGCGCGATGGCCCTGGTGATGGTCGACCTGGTCAAGGACCACGGCCTGCAGTACCTGTTTGCCGCCAGCATCCTGGCGGGCCTGCTGCAGGTGCTGGCCGGCGTGTTCAAGCTGGGCTCGCTGATGCGCTTCGTCTCGCGCTCGGTCATCACCGGCTTCGTCAACGCGTTGGCCATCCTGATCTTCCTGGCCCAGATGCCCGAGCTGATCGGCCGCGGCCCCACCGTGTATGTGCTGTGCGCCGCCGCGTTGGCGATCATCTACCTGCTGCCGCGCATCAACCGCGCAGTGCCTTCGCCGCTGGTGGCGATCATCGTGCTCACCGCCGTGGTCATCGGCTTCGGCATCGATGTACGCAGCGTGGGCGACATGGGCCAGCTGCCCGACAGCCTGCCGTACTTCCTCATCCCCGATGTGCCCTTCACCTGGGAAACGCTGCGCATCCTGCTGCCGGTGTCAGCCACGCTGGCGGTGGTCGGCCTGCTCGAATCGATGATGACCCTGCAGATTGTCGAGGACATCACCGAGACGCCCAGTGAGCGCAACCGCGAGTGCGTCGGCCAGGGCCTGGCCAACACGGTCACCGGTTTCCTCGGTGGCATGGCCGGCTGCGCGATGATCGGTCAGTCGGTGATCAACGTGACCTCCGGCGGTCGAGGCCGCCTGTCCTGCCTGGTGGCCGGCGTGCTGCTGCTGGTGCTGGTGGTATACGGCAGCGATCTGGTGCGGCAGATCCCGATGGCCGCACTGGTGGCGGTGATGATCATGGTCAGCATCGGCACCTTCAGCTGGCGCTCGCTGCGCGACCTGCGCACGCATCCGCGCAGCTCGTCGGCAGTGATGCTGCTGACCGTGGTGGTCACCGTGGTCACCCACGACCTGGCCAAGGGTGTGCTCAGCGGCGTGCTGTTGTCTGCCCTGTTCTTCGCCCGCAAGGTGGGCCGCATGCTCGACGTGCARCGCGAAGACGTTGCGGACATGGACATGCAGGTCTACCGCGTGCGCGGCCAGGTRTTCTTCGCCTCCGCCGGRCAGCTGGGTGCGGCGTTCGACTACCAGCACGTGGCGCCGAAGGTACAGATCGACCTGCGGGAGGCTCACCTGTGGGATCTGACTGCCGTCGCCGCGCTGCAGCGCGCGCAGGAAAAGCTGACCGCGCATGGCGCCGAAGTCAGTGTTGTCGGCCTCAACGCGGCCAGCCAGACGCTGATCGAACAGGTGGGGGGCAGGGGCAGCGCACATTGACCGCGCGCTCGCGGCTCCATGCCTCGAACTGGCCAGGCAGTTTCTGCGACGCCGTCCGCGCAAGCTGAATCCAGTCAGCCATCTGAAACCGCCGCTGTCGTAGGATTGCCACCGTGATGGGGCCGATGGACGGCCCCTCCCGGCCGGCGACCGCTGGCGACACGCAAGGGAGATACAAGCAATGCAGGCAATGGATGCCCGTCGGGGCAATGAACAGATCGCCTTCGGCCGTCGGTACTGGAAGGTGCTGGCCCTGTGCCTGGCGCTCACCGCGTGCCAGGCACCTTCTTCCCCTGCGTCGGCCGAAGCGGCGCCCACCCCGGCACCGCTCGCCGCGGCATCGCCGGCAGCGACCCCCAACCCAGCGTCTGGTGATTCCTCCGGGTACCCCGATGCGTCCTACACGAACGGTCGTCTGCGCCCGGCTTATGGCTGGTGCGTGGATGGCGTGGAGGATGCGGGCAAGCTGCAGGCCTGCGGCAAGGATGAACTGGCCTATCAGGAAGGGCGCCTGCAGGAGGGTGCCAGCAAGGCTGTGACCGGGCTCGACGCTGCTGCGAAGCAGGCGTTCCTTGCCACCCAGGCAACCTGGCGCAGCGATACCGACCGTCATTGCGCCGCTCCGTCCAATGCCGGTGTGGATGACCTGCAGAAGGCACAGGAGTGCCGCCTGTTCCGCGTGGCGAACCGTGCCGACGCATTGATGGCGCAAAGTGGCCCGCCCGATACCTCCTATACCCAGGCAACGCTGCGGCCCGAATACACCCGGTGCGTGCAGGATGCCCGGGGTATGGACGATCAGCTGGAAGTCTGCGACACGACCGAGCTCGCCCACCACAAAGCGCTCCTGGAAGCACAGGTTGCGCGGCTGATGGACAGCCCCGACGGCCCGGCCAAGGACCGCTGGATGGACGAGCAGGCGAACTGGGCCGAAGACACCGACAAGCGCTGCGGTGTGGCCACGGAGAGCGTGGGCCAGGCGCTGGACGCGCAGTCGTGCCGTATCAACCGCTACGCCAACCGCGCAGTGGAGCTGCAGAAGCGCATGCTGGCCCCCTGACGGGGCATTCGTCCTGTGCAACGCATTGAAGCATTGACCGGTAGGAAGCAGACCATGGCGAGCAGGACCTCGGGCATTGTGTTAGCGGCGATGGCGGTGCTGTGCACCGGCCAGGTGCATGCAGCGCCCGCGCTGAGCGCGGCCTTCCAGGCGTGCTCAGGCCGCGCGCAGGGCTCCATCGAAGAGGCCGCCTGCCTGTCCAGCGAATCGGACCGGCAGGACCGCCGGTTGAACCAGGCATACCAGCAGTTGCAGGGACATCTCGACACCTCGGCCAAGGCCCGCCTGCTGGCCGCGCAACGGGCGTGGCTGCAATCGCGCCAGCGCGATGGCGAACTGGAAACCGTGCTGTACGACGATTCGCAGCCGGGCAACCTGCAGCAGAAATTGAATGACACCGAGCGCCTGCGCGCGCGCGCCGATCAGCTGGAAACCTATCTGCGCCTGATCGGTCCGTAATCCGCAACACGGTCATCCCTCCACGGACAAGGAAGTGAGCCATGCCGAACAACATCGATACCCGTAACCTTGACGCAACCGCTGGCGCGGTGTTTTTCGCTGTCGGACGCGGCACCGAAGGTGGCGGATCGTCGTACCACCTCAGCATCGCCGGCATCACCAAGGGACTGGATGAGCCGAAATGGGGCACGGTCAGCGCGGTGGCCGCCAACAGTGGCTATTCGCTGGGGACCATCCAGGTCGACTTCGGCCAGCGCGGCAAATGGCCGCTGGGCGCCACCGAAGAGCGTGCGCTGAAGCCCGGCGAGACGACCTACGTGGACGCAGTCATCCAGCAGGCCAGCAGCTACGCCAAAGCGCACCATCTGCCCTTCACCAGCGACCGCGCCGATCTGCGCGCGGACCTGCTCAGTCACGGCGACGGCCAGGGCAAACGCTCCTCGATCCGCTTCATCGATGTCCCGACCCGCGACAGCATCAACGCCTGGGCCGGTTCGCCCGAAGGCAAGCAGTGGATCCACACCCACGTGGACTACCCGCAGGTGCGCAACGCCACCCGCATCGCCATGACGATGCTGGACAAGCACGGTAGTGGTATCGCAGAAGACAAGCGTTTCGAAGCGATCGCGCTGATCGCCAAGTCCGCCAACCAGTTGCCGGGGACACTGCCGCAGCTGGAAGCCGTACTGAAGCGGGGTGGTGATTACCAGGACCTGCGCGACAAGGCGGCCGAGATCCGCCAGGACAAGAAATACTATGCCGGCTTGGCGGCCGCCGACGTCGCCGCTGCTTATGAAGATGCCTATCCCCGCCACTCGGCGGAGATGGATCGCGCACATCTGAAAGTGGGGCGCCGCGACTTCGCGCCGGCCACCGAAGGCAACGATCCCGACATCCGCATAGCGCTGGAACAGGCGCGCTCGCACAAGCACGGTGGCGGTGGCCCGCAGGTGCTGAAAGAGGGCTCTACCGGCCGCGCGGTGGAAAAGCTGGAACACAACCTGCACGCGCTGGGTTATGGCGGCGCGGGTGCCCAGGCGATCCATCCTGATCGCCAGTTCGATGCCAGCACCCGGCAGGCCGTCGAAGCTTTCCAGCGTGACCATGGCCTGACTCCGGTCGACGGCAAGGCCGGGCCGACCACGCTGGGTGCGATCGACCGCGAGGCGCGCGCGCTGCAGCGTGACATGGCCGCGCTGGGCCTGACCGATGCGCATGGCAAAGCGATCACCGCCGATGGCTACCTTGGGGCGGGCAGCCAGCACGCCATCAATGTGTTCCAGCAGCAGCACCATCTGCCGGCCACCGGCATGGCCGACGCACAGACGCGTCGCACGATCGATGCCGAGGCCGCACAGCATCGCCCTGCCGCGCCTTCGCCTGCTACCCCTGCCACGCCGGCTGTGCCGGCAGCCCCGACGAGGGCTGCGCCAGCCGCAGCGCAGCAACACACTGGCCCTGCAGGCGCCGCAGCGCCCGGTGGCGAGCGCATTTCCGTGGTGGAACCCTTCGGCAACGGCAGCAGCAACCGCGTCCTTCGCCACGGCATCAGCGGCGAGGACGCGTTCCGTGAGTTGAAGATCCACCATCCCAAAACGAATGCCGCCGCTGTGCGCGCTGGCGATGCCAGCAAGGTTGACCGCACCGCGGACATGGTCGACGGTGAACTGGAGGCCGTGCGCAAGCGTGGCGACACCAACGGCATTCCGCTGGTGCAGAAGGACCTGATCCTGACCGACCGTGCCGGCGGGCGCAGCCTGATGATTCCCAGTCCGGTGGCTGGCTACGTCCAGCTCAACAAGGACGGCACCAATTCCATCAGCATCTTCAGCCACCCGGCCGGCGATACCCGCCGCGAACTGGTGGGCCAGGTGTTGCACGGCGCCGTCGGCTCCATCCCGTACAAGACCGGCGATTTCGTCGAGTACGGTGCGCCGCTGGTGCGCCAGTCCGATGTGGGGTCACCCGGCGCGGTGCACGCGCATATCGAAGTAGAGCCAGCGCAGTTCCGCCGCTACCTCGGCGACATGCTCAACGACCGCATCACCCTCGGCGGCAAGGTACACGCGCAGGGGCCCGAAGCCGCGCAGGCCGCACGTGCCACGCAGCAGGCGCCGATGGCCGACGGCATGCTGGTGAAGGGCGAACGCGGCGATGAGGTCAAGGCGCTGCAGGGCAAGCTGGCGGCACTGGGCCACGTGGGCGCCGACGGCAAGCCGCTGGCGACCGATGGCATCTACGGAAAGGACACCTTTGCGGCGGTCAAGCAGTTCCAGGCCAACAACGGCCTGGAGCAGGATGGCAAGGCTGGCCGCCAAACCCTGGGCCGATTGGACGACCCGGCCGCAGTGAAGGCCGGCGCACAGACCGCCGCCGCCCCGGCACGCACCGAACCGACCGCACCGGCAGCGCCCAGCATGCGCGATCCTTCGCATGCCGAGAATCCGCGCTTCAACCAGGCCCTGGAGAAACTACAGGAGCTGCAGCAGCAGCGCGTGCAGGCTGGCCTGTGCCCGCTGTTCGCCAATGCGCAGGAAACCGAACGCGCCGCCGGCCAGCTGGCCTACGAGAGCAAGGTCGCCGGCATGCGCCAGATCGACCATGTGGTCGCACGCCCGGATGGCAGCGGCTTGTTCGCCGTGCAGGGCAATGTCGGCGACCCTGCTGCGCAGCGCACCTTCGTCGACAGCCGACAGGCCGTGTCGCAGTCGGTCGAGGCCAGCACCCGCCAGACCGAGGAACTGGATGTCCAGTTCAACCAGCGCGTGCAGGAACAGCAGCAGGAGCAGGTGCGCAACCGCGGCCTGTAAGCCTGCTGCACTGTGGCCGAAGTCTCCGGGCCCAACGACCCGGGGCCTTCTGTCGATTCATTCTGCAGGGTCGACCCGCCGGTACACCCCGAACTGGGTCCTGCGTTGGCCCATCGGGATGATCAGGGCCAGCAGGACCGCGCCTCCGTCCACCTGCTTCACCACCAGATCGTTTTCCACCGTGCAGGACAGTTCCACGCGTGACCAGACGCAGCCGGCGCCGGCCTCGCCCGGTTTGCACGATGACCACCGGTTGATGACCAGCTGTTCTCCTTCGGCGCTGTAGCTCTTGCTGGCAGCGCTGCCTGCAGCCTCGATGCCGGTGCCGTCGGCGGCATGGAAGCGGGCCACCAGCCGGCTCGCCTCCTGGCGGATCGTGACCTGGTGGATGTCCTTGTTGTAGACGCCAAAGAGCCTGGAAAGCGCGCCGACGGGCGCATTTTCCTGTCCTTCCGACAGGTAGGACGGCCGGTTGTCGAAGGTGGCGCCTTCGGTGAGGTCGCATCGTGGGCCCGGCCTGATTTCGGCGAGGCGTGCGTCGCGGACGCTGCTGCAACCACTGCCCAAAGCCAGCACCGTCAGCAGGGTGAGGCAGGCGAGGCCAGAGCCCGCCAGCGAGGATGCAGTCGGTTTCATTGTGGCTTCCCTTCCAACAGATGCGGTGCAACAGGAACTCGCGTACCGAGTATCCCCACGCAAGGGCGGCAGCGGCAACCCGGCCTGCATCCCCGGCTGCCCRCCGCCATTCATCCGCCCGGTGTAAACTATTGATCTCACTGGCAATGCCAGTCTCCACGATCAACCGCCCGATGACGTCCGCCACCGCCCGTTACGCTGATTCCCTGCGCCTGTCCGTCGCTCCCATGATGGACTGGACCGACCGCCATTGCCGGGTGTTCCACCGCCTGCTGGCGCCGGGTGCGCGGCTGTACACCGAAATGGTGCACGCCAATGCGGTCATCCATGGCGATCGCCAGCGCCTGCTCGGTTTCGATGCCAGCGAACAACCGCTGGCACTGYAGCTCGGTGGCAGCGATCCGGCGCTGCTGGCGCAGGCCGCGCGCATCGCCGCCGATTGGGGCTACGACGAGGTCAACCTCAACTGCGGCTGCCCGTCCGACCGCGTGCAGGCCGGGCGCTTTGGTGCCTGCCTGATGCGCGAGCCGGTGCTGGTGGCCGAATGCGTGTCGGCCATGGTCGAGGCAGTGGACATCCCGGTGACGGTGAAATGCCGCTTGGGCGTGGACGAAGACGACAACTACGAGGTATTCGCCAGTTTCGTCGACCGCCAGGTCGAGGCCGGCGCCGCGATGGTGGTGGTGCACGCCCGCAATGCCTGGCTGAAGGGCCTGTCGCCGAAGGAGAACCGCGAGGTTCCGCCGTTGAAGTACGACTGGGCCTACCGGCTGAAGCACGAGCGCCCGGCACTGCCGGTGGTGCTCAATGGTGGCCTGGCCAGCATCGAGGCGGTGCAGGCGCAGGCCGCGCACGTCGATGGCGTCATGCTCGGTCGCGCAGCCTACCACGACCCCTACCTGCTGCATCAGCTGGAAGCGCTGCAGACCGGCGCGCCACTGCGTCCGCGCGGCGAGCTGCTGCGCGCACTGCGCCCGTACATCGAAGCCCGCCTGGGCGAGGGCCTGGCCCTCAAGCACATCACCCGCCACATCCTCGGCCTGTTCCACGGCCAGCCCGGCGGCCGCGCATTCCGCCAGGTGCTGAGCGAGGGCGCCCATCGTCCCGGTGCCGACTGGACGTTGATCGAGCAGGCGCTGGCAGTCACCGAACGCGAAGCCGATCGCGCCGCTGCGTGACGTCAGTCACATTCCTGACTTGACAAGGGCGGCCGTTTCGTCCCGAATGTTCACTTAGCTGAACAACGGTCTGGAGCATCTGGAAAAGTTCAGACCGGATTCACTGCCCGAAACCAAGAATTTGCAAAAGATTTGTAAAACGCCGGGTTCCATTCCGGTGCCCGGATTTACGACTTTTGAACGAATCGCCGTSCTCGGCTAGGATCGCATCGATGTCTTCCGCTCCCTTCCACCGCTGTATTGCCTTGGCCACCTGCGTGGTCCTGGCGGCTGCCCCGCTGTCTTCGGCGCTGGCGCAGGACCCGCAGCGGGAACAGGGGCGCGCAGAAATGATGGAGCGTGGAGGCCGTGGCGCCAGCAACGAGCGCTCGCTGTCCGATGCCGTGCGCCGCGTGCAGCGCACCACCGGTGGCCACATCCTGGGCGCCGAGCGTGTGCCGTTCGATGGTCGTGACATCAACCGGGTCAAATACATGGACGACCGCGGTCGGGTCCGCTACATGGACGACCCCGCCCCGGCACGTTCACAGCCGCGCACGCCGCGGTCGGATATGTCATCACTACGCGGCGATAACCCCTGAACAGGGATAGTTGTCGCTATCAACCCGTACCCACAGGCCTCCGGGCCGCACCCAGCACACTAGGGAGAGTTCATGCGTATCCTTCTGGTCGAAGACGAAGCCCCGCTGCGTGAGACCCTGGCAGCCCGGCTCAAGCGCGAAGGTTTTGCCGTCGATGCAGCGCAGGACGGCGAAGAAGGCCTGTACATGGGCCGCGAAGTGCCGTTCGACGTCGGCATCATCGACCTTGGCCTGCCCAAGATGTCGGGCATGGAGCTGATCAAGGCGCTGCGCGACGAAGGCAAGAAGTTCCCGGTGCTGATCCTGACCGCGCGTTCGAGCTGGCAGGACAAGGTCGAGGGCCTGAAGCAGGGCGCCGACGATTACCTGGTCAAGCCGTTCCATGTGGAAGAGCTGCTGGCCCGCGTCAACGCGCTGCTGCGCCGCGCCGCCGGCTGGAGCAAGCCGACCCTGGAATGCGGTCCGGTTGCCTTGGATCTGGCAGCGCAGACCGTCAGCGTGGCCGGCAGCAATGTCGACCTCACCAGCTACGAGTACAAGGTGCTGGAGTACCTGATGATGCATGCCGGTGAACTGGTCTCCAAGGCCGACCTCACCGAGCACATCTACCAGCAGGACTTCGATCGTGACTCGAACGTGCTGGAAGTGTTCATCGGCCGCCTGCGCAAGAAGCTGGACCCGGATGGCGAACTGAAGCCGATCGAGACCGTACGCGGTCGTGGCTACCGCTTCGCGATTCCGCGTAACGAGGGCTGAGGCCTTCAACAGGCGATAAACGATGTCCGGCCGTCTGTGGTTCTTCCGACGCTGGCGGCCGCGCTCYCTGCAGGCGCGCCAGATGTTCGCCGCGTCRGTGGGTCTGGTCGCGTTCCTGGCCCTGGCCGGTTACGCGCTTGATGCCGCCTTCGCCGATACGGCGAAGGCGAACCTGCGCGAGCGCCTGAAGAACTATGCCACCGCCTATGCGGYCGGCATCGACTTCACCCGCGACCGCTCGCTGTACATCCGCGAGCAGCCGCCGGATCCGCGTTTCGACGTGCCCGGCAGCGGCCTGTACCTGCAGGTCGTCATGCCCGACGGCAAGGGCAATTCGATGTCCGCCGAAGGCCCGATGCTGCCCACCGTCGGCGGCGGCCTGCTGGCTCCGCGCCAGGAAGTATTCGAAGGCCCGCTGCCGATGATCCAGATCGACGGCAGCCAGGGCTCGGTGTATCGCTATGGCCTAGGCTTGGTGTGGGATGCCGACGCCGACCCGGCCACCGAATTCCCGTACACCATCTACGTGATGGAAGACTCGCGCGCGCTGGGCGCGCAGCTGCGCGTGTTCCGCAGCCGGGTCTGGTTCTACCTGGGCGGCATCGGCCTGATCCTGCTGCTGCTGCAGACAGTCATCCTGCAGTGGAGCCTGCGCCCGTTGCGGCGGGTGATCACCGAACTGACCAAGGTCCAGCGCGGCGAGACCGAGCGCATGAGCGAGCGCCACCCGCGCGAGCTTGAGCCGTTGACCGACAGCATCAATGCCTTCATCGAGGGCGAGCGTGAGAACCTGGAACGCCAGCGCAATACCCTGGCCGACCTGGCGCACAGCCTGAAGACGCCGATTGCGGTGCTGCGTACGCAGATGGACAGCGGCGCTGGCGATGGCGCCCTGCGCGAAGAGCTGGACGTGCAGCTGCAGCGCATGAACAACCTGGTGTCCTACCAGCTGGCACGCGCGGCCTCGTCGGGCCACAAGCTGTTCTCGGCACCGCTGCCGATCGAATCCAACGCCGAGGAAATCGTGCGCGGCCTGGAGAAGGTCTATGCGTCCAAGGGCGTACTGTGCGAATTCGACATCGACCCGGCCGCGCGCTTCCACGGCGAACCGGGCGACCTGCAGGAGCTGCTGGGCAACCTGCTGGAGAACGCGTTCAAGTGGGCCAAGCGCCGCGTGCTGCTGACCGCGCAGCCGTTGCCGGCGCCGAATGCGCGTCGCGCCGGTCTGCTGCTGGCGGTGGATGACGATGGCCCGGGTATTGCTCCGGAGGACATCGGCAAGGTGCTGCAGCGTGGCGTGCGCGGCGATGAGCGCGTACAGGGCCACGGCATCGGCCTGTCGATCGTGCAGGACCTGATCAAGGACTACCGCGGCGAGCTGCAGGTGTCCCGTTCCAGCGAACTGGGCGGCGCCCGTTTCGAAGTGCGGCTGCCGCCGGGGCCGTAACGATCCGTTGCAACCCGATCCGGTCGACGTAGACCCTCGGGTAGCGCCGGGCATGCCCGGCGGACGGATGAATCACCCGACCATTGCCGGCGGCTCACCATAGAACCGCCGCAGATGCGCAGCCACCTCCGGCAACGCTTCGGCCAGCAGGTCCGGCGCAGAGAAGTGGTACTCGCTGGCCACCGCGAAGAACTCTTCCGGCGCCTCGGCCGCATACGGATCGATCCGTGTTTCCACGCCGGCATCCACCTGCGCACAGAACGCGTCGTACGATCTCTGGAAGTCAGCTGCCCACTCGCGTTGCCACGCACGCGGCAACGGTGGCGTGCCGTCCATCGCACCGTCGAGCGCATCCAGCTTGTGCACCATCTCATGCACGGCCACGCAGTAACCCTCATGCGGTGCCGCCAGRTCGGCCTGCACATCGGCCCACGAAAGAATCAGCGGACCGCTGTCCCACGACTCGCCGATCAGCTCGTCATCCCACTCATGCAGTACGCCGGCGGCGTCCATATGGCTGCGATGCACGCGGAACGCATCGGGGTAGACGATCAGCTGCGACCAGCCTTCCAGCCCCACCTCGCCGAACTCCAGCAGCGGCAGGCAGCACAGTGCGGCCAGCAGCACGCCATCGGCCGGCTGCAGCTGCAGGTCGCCGATGGGGGAGATGGTCTTCTCATGCAGGAAGCGCGTGGTCAGCGCGCGCAGGCGTGCATGCCGTTCGTCGTCCAGGCCGCGCAACCACGCTGCGCGGTGGCAGGCATCGTTCCAGTGTGCGTCTTCGATCGGTCGCGGCGCGGGCCGCAACCACTGCAGCAACGACTTGATCAGCGGAACATACCCGGCAGGTAGCTGTGCCACTTCGGCGCACGGATGCGCTGCAGTACATCGTCGTCACCGCCACCGCCGCTGCTGGTCGCGGCGGCCGGACGTACCGGTGCCGGCTTGGCGGCCGTCGCTGTCGGCGCGGTGGTCGGCGTGCGCTGCGAGGCTGCATCGCTGGCCGAGTAGACGCAGGCGCCACGGCTGTCATCAAGCGCTGCTGTGGCAGATGCCGCGAAGGGCATCGTCAGCAGGATCAGGCAATGGGCATAACGGCGCATTGACGACATCCACGTTAAGGGAAGGTGAGTTCCCGATTCTAGCCCGAACCCGGAGCCAGATTGGAAGCCCGCCGGAACCGGGGCCGGCGGGCGCCGCTGGCGGGTTTCCCGCATAATTCCGTCCTGACCTTGTGGAGGCTGCCGTGGACGATCGCCAATTGCTGGCCAAACTCGCTGCCGGTCGCCTGTCCGGCGACGCCCTGGCCCGTGAGCTGGGCCAGACCCGGGCCGCCATTTGGAAGCGAATTCAAGGGCTTAGGGCCGCTGGCGTCGAGGTTGAAGGTCGCGCAGGCGAGGGCTACGGGCTGACCCGGCCGGTCGACCTGCTGGACGCCGGGGCCATCCGCGCCGGCCTGCCCAAGGAGGCCGCAGCACTGCTGCACGACCTGCAGGTGGCCTGGACGGTGGACTCCACCAACGCCGAATTGCTGCGCTGCAGCGCGCCCCAGCGCGGTGTCAGCGTCCTGTTGGCCGAGCGCCAGACTGGCGGCCGTGGCCGTCGCGGGCGCACCTGGGCGTCGCCGCTGGCCGCCCATGTGTATCTGTCGGTGCTGCGCCTGTTCGAGGGTGGCCTGGGCCGTTTGGCCGGGCTGAGTTTGGTCGCCGGCGTCGCCGTGGCCGAAGCCCTGCACGACCTGGGCTACACGCAGGCGCAGCTGAAGTGGCCGAACGACGTGCTGGTCGATGGCCGCAAGCTGGTGGGCCTGCTGGCCGAGGGTGGTGGCGAATACGCCGGCCCGGCGCGTGCAGTGATCGGCATCGGCATCAACGTGCACATGCCGCCGGCCTTCGCCGAACAGATCACCCAGCCGTGGGTGGACCTGGACACACTGGCCGGCGCGTCGGTGGATCGCAACACGGTGGTGGCCGCGGTGCTGGCACGGCTGCTACCGGCGCTGGAGGAATTCGACCGGGAAGGGCTGGCGCCGTTCCTGCTGCGTTACGCAGCGTTCGACATGCTGGCCGGGCGCGAAGTGCGCGTGCAGCTGGATGGCGAATGGCAGCACGGTACCGCGCTCGGCTTGGCTGACGATGGCGCGCTGCGCGTGCGCATCGATGGCCGCGAGCGCCTGCTGCATGCCGGCGAAGTCAGTGTGAGAAAAGCATGAGCGACTGGTTGTTCGATCTGGGCAATTCGCGCTTCAAGTTCGCGCCGTTGCAGGGTGACCGTGCCGGTGATGTGCAGGCCTGGGCACATGGCGCCGAAGGCATGGCCGGGCAACCGCCGCACAGCCTGCCCAGTGGCGGCACCGCGTTTGTGGCCAGCGTCGCCGCGCCATCGCTGACCAGCGCGATGCTGGATCAGCTGCAGCGTCGCTTCGAGCACGTGCATGTAGTGCGCACCAGCGCCCAGTGTGCGGGTGTACGCATTGCCTACGCCAAACCGGAAAAATTCGGTGTCGACCGCTTCCTGGCGCTGCTGGCTGCCGCCAAGGCACAGCGGCCGGTGCTGGTGGTCGGTGTCGGCACCGCGTTGACCATCGACCTGCTTGATGCCAACGGCCAGCATCACGGTGGACGCATTTCCGCCTCGCCGACCACCATGCGCGAGGCGCTGCACGCGCGCGCGGTGCAGCTGCCGGCCAGCGGCGGTGACTACAGCGAATTCGCCAACGACACCGCCGATGCGCTGGCCTCCGGTTGCGATGGTGCCGCCGTGGCGCTGGTTGAACGCAGCGCCCGCCAGGCACAGGCGCTGTTGGGCGTCATGCCGTCGCTGCTGGTGCACGGCGGTGGCGCACCCGCGCTGATGCCGCTGCTGGACGGCGCCGACTACCACCCCTCGCTGGTGCTGGATGGCCTCGCCCGCTGGGCGGTGCACCAGCCCGCAGGCTAGTATCGGCGCATGCTGACCCGTGCCCTGATCGTCGTGCTGGCGATCCTCAATCTTGGTGTTGCCACCTGGTGGCTGTTGCGCGATGAACCCGCGCGCGCGCCGTTGCCACCGCCCCCGACCGGCGTGGCCGAGCTGCGCTGGTTGCCCGGTGGCACCGATGCGGCCGTGGCCGCGCAGGCCTCGGCAGCGGCACCCACTGAAGCACTGGTGGAGCGTGAGGCGGCGCCGGCTACCGCAGTGGCCGCTGTACCCACACCCGCAGCGGCGACACCTGCAGCACCCAGCAAGCCAGCCGAACCAGTGAAGGCGCCTGAGCCGATGGCCGCCGTCGCCAAGCCAGCGCCCGAACCGGTGGCTGAGAAACCCGCAGCCCCGGCCGTACCGCCGCGCTGCCTGGCGCTGGGCCCGTTCGCCGACCGCGCCGCTGCCAGCGCTGCGCAGAGTCGTGCGGGCAACCTGCTGGGCCAGGTGCGCCTGCGCGAGCAGCCCGCCGCCAGCGGCAGCGCCCGTTACCGCGTGCTGCTGCCCGCCGCCGCCAGCCGCGATGACGCGCAGGCCACGGTCAAGCGCATCGTCGCTGCCGGGCTGAGCGACTACTACATCATCAGCCAGGGCGACGAGACCAACGCCATTGCGCTGGGCCAGTACCGCAACCGCGAGGGCGCCGAACGGCGCATGGCCGCGGTGCAGGCCGCCGGCTTCCAGCCGCGCCTGGTGGCCAGTGGCGATGCCGGCCAATGGTGGCTGGAAGGGCAGCTGGCCACCGGCAGCGAACCGGCCCAGGCGCAGCAGCGCAGTGGCGCCGCGCAGCAACGGTCGCTGGAATGCACGCGACTGCGCTAGAATTCCCAAACCACGGCGCTGCCGTCGGCGTTTCACCCCGTGCCGCTTTAGCTCAGTTGGTAGAGCAACTGTCTTGTAAACAGTAGGTCATCCGTTCGATTCGGATAAGCGGCACCATCTCCCGACAATCTCYCTTGCCCCTTTTGTTGCATGGGGCCGGCTAGTGTCTGTGTGCCTACGCCGCATGCAGCTGCAGCTCCACATACTCCGCCAATCCCCGGCACGCCAGCAGCAGCCCTTCGCGCGTTCCGTCGCCGATCTGCTGCTCGTCGCCTCCATCGACCCGCACGCGCTCGGCGGCGTGGAATATTTCCAGCAAGGTGGTCAGCCCGGCAGCGGCGCGGTCGGCGCGTGCCATGGCCATGCCCTGGCCGGGTGTCAGCGTTGGCCCGCGCCACGGCTGACCGTCGGCACCATCGCCATTGCGGATGCGCAGCAGGCAGCCTTGCAACGTGATGGGGTCCGGGACATCGACGGCGGCGGCGAACGCGGCTTCCAACGGCTGCGCAAGCTCGGGGGGCAGGCGTTCGGCGGCGTCGCCCAGCGTGGCGGTCAGATAGGGATAGTCAGGAACGGGCATGTGGGCATCCTCGGGTACAAGAGAGGCGCCACCGCAGGGGGTGGCGGACGATGCGTGGTTTCCAATACCGGTGAGTTGAGAAGCCGGTGGGCGCGAGGCCCCCACGCACCGCCCGCCGTAACGCAGCAGACGGATTGCCAGCCGACGCCACCCCCGAGGTGGTGGCGCCGGCTGACAAGCGTAAACAACTCAACTCATTCGGGATTGGAAGCCCCGGCCATCCGTTGTCGATGGCGATTCATCATGCGCACGCAGAATCACGGGGTGCCAGTCGATTGTTCCGATGGCATCGCGCTGTTTGAAAGGAAAAATGAATTATCGCAATTGGCTTGTCGTGGCCAATCCCAAGGCAAAAACGACATCCTGCGCGGCGTACTATTAGAGCCTGAAGCAGGCCGTAGCGCCGCGATCGTGCGGCGTAACGCCGCCGTGCCGTGTCAAGCCAACCTAACCGCGTCACCAAGCGGCCCACTCAACCATCATACGCACCCGCGCGGCGATCAACGCGTCCCCGGATCACCCGGCACCAGGTGGCGCCACGGAAACACATCCTTGGCGAAATGGCTGACATAGCCCCCCGTCGCGGCCTGGATGACCATGAACGACAACCGTGGGCGCATGGCCTGCAGCGTCTGCAGCTGCGCCACATCCAACGCGCTGTTTCGCAACCGGAAGGTATGCAGCGCATCGAAGGCATCGCTGGCGAACAAGCGCTCATAGGCCGCGAAAGGCGTGACCGCTTCAGCCACGCGCGCGTCGGCCCAGGAGAACTGCAGCTCCGTCGATTCGCAAAAATCCAGCAGGCCCAAGGCAGGCAGGCTGCGTGATGCGGCGAGGTTGTCGATGAAGCGCTGGGTGTCAGAGCCACCGCCGATGCGCAGGCTGTGCAGGTGTGGCAGCGGAACCTCGAAGAACGCGGCGTCCGGTGCATTCGGCACGACCAGTTCGCTCAGATACGGGGCCTTGGAAACGAAGCGGGCGATCTCGCCGTCTTCTTCCATGATGGTGCCCGCGCGCTGCACCAGCGACATGTTGTGGTCGGCCGGCTCTGTGGGGGAGATCGACAATGCGCGCAGGCGCGGGAAACGCACATCGCTGTCCAGCAGCGCGGTGAACGCCCACTCGCGTGCCATTGGCCCCTTCGTCCGGGCCGGTGAACGACAGCGACATGATCGCATCGGCCACGCGCTGGTCGGACAGGCAGGCCAGCGTCCATGCGAATGGCTCTTCCCATGGGTTGCCGAAGAACTCCACGTGCAGGCCGCCGTACAATGGCGCCACGGTCACCCGTTCCTGTAGGTCTTCCCAGAGCGGGCTGGCTGGGTCCTCGATGTCCAGCTCATGCTCAGCCGCGCTGTCCAGGGTGAAGGCGTGGATGCGTTGCTGCAGCGCCAGCAGCAGCTGCTGCGCGTGGTCGAAGGGAGGAGCTGTCATGTGTGCATACCGGACGTCCGTGTGATGCGCCCGATGATAGCGCTGGCCTGATGGCGGTGGTCTGCAGTCCGTGATCGGTTGCTTGATATTCCTCACGGTCGAGCAACTCCGGCAGCCCCCATACTGGCGCCCTCCGCTCACTCCTCACAAGGAAGCTGACCATGCGCCGCCACCGCTTGCCGTTGACCGTCGCGCTGCTCGCCAGCGCCTTCACAGCACCGGCGATGGCCGCCGTGCCGTTCTTCAATGCCAGCTGCCCCGGTGGGCTGGATGTCCATGCAGACGAAGGCGGGCCGGTCTACGTGCAGGGCCGCGAAACCACGCTCAAGCGCTTCAACGATCGCTACTTCGAAGCGCGCGATGCCAGCAGCGGCACCACGCTTTCAATCAGCACCGGTGACGACGGTACGCCGCAGGTCAGCTACACCGGACGCGGCGGTGCCAACGGCATCTGCCAGGTCAGCAACAACGGCACGCCGGCGGCTGCCGTGGAAGGCGGCAGGCACCACCGTGATCAGGATCGCGATGACGATGCAGCACTGCCACGCGAGGTGACCTGCGAATCCACCGACCAGCGCCAGGTGTCCTGTGACATGGACACGCGTGGCAATGTGGAGATCGTGCGCCAGCTCAGCCGTACCCGTTGCGAGCAGGGCAGCAACTGGGGCCTGTCGCGGCATTCGGTCTGGGTCAATGGCGGCTGCCGCGCGACGTTCCGCAACATGTCCAAGGCCGCAGTCCGCGCGCCAGCGGGCGATACCGCGCTCGGTTCGTGCAATGCAAGCAAAGGCGCACAGGGCACGCTGGTGACCCAGGTGCCGGTCGGCACCGATTACCAGGAACTGATCATCGATTATCCCGAGGGCCGCTTCCTGTGCATGATGCGCAACGACGGCCGGGTGCAGAGCGTGACGCCGATCAAGCGGCGCTGAGTCTGTGTCCCATGCTTTGCAGTCGGGTATGTGGCTGCTCGCGCGTGAATTGGCCTGCAGAAGCAGGCCAATGACGCTATCGCGTAGCTCCGTCAATCCTCGTGGGTGGGGCGGGACGGTTTGGCCGGCCCGACGGTGACTTTGCCGGACCCTCCGCCGCCCCCTCCGCCATGGCTGCCGCCACTGATGGGCCCGGTGTAACCGCCGCCGCCGCCGCCGCCTCCGCCGCCATTCCCATTCCCGCCGCCGCCGCGAGGGGGATGGCTCGTCGTGATGGGCTCACGCGAAGCCCCATTCCAGTCCTGGCTATCGGTCATTTGGTAGGTCACGCAGTGGGACGCGTTGCAGACGATGACCTTGGAGCCTGGTTGAATGGATTCCTTGAAGGTTCCAGAATTGTTCTTGTTCGTCACCTGCGTGTATCTGGTCAGAAAAACTCTGGTTGCTGTATCTGGAAGTGGGGTTTGTCCACGGCACTGCGCGCAGGACGCTGGGCCGAATACGGATGAAGCGTTTCCGAGGGGTCAGGTCGCATGCGCGAATGGAAGTGCGACGACTGCTGCCAGGACTGCGATTGCCGCAATAAGTATCTTCGTCTTCACATGATTGAGCCGTCTGTCTATTCTTGGTGCGTAGGATTATCAATCGAGAGTCGTTCGCAGCATGATCGGTAGATATCACTTGAGAGCTCTTGCGCATGAATGATCTGCTCTGTCTGCATGCTGCTGGACAGGCGGCTTATCGATTCCGCGGAGTACTGGCTTGGATGCACGCGCTGCAGGGCCATCCAGTAGCCGAGACTCTTGGTGTAGGAGCGCTCGGCGACTATTCCTCTGTCATAGATGTTTGCGAGAGCTTCGATCGAATCCACGTTCCCTGAGGAAACAGATTCGCTTAGATACTCCACAGCGTTCCGGCGATAGTCGATCAGCCTGCTGGGGTCTGACAGAACGTCAGTGAGATCGCCGATGGCCGCACGAGGGTTCTGGGCGTACATAAGTCGGGCTTCAATCGACCCTTGGGCGGCTGCCAGTGACAGCCAGTTTTCTCCCGTGATGTCGGTTCGTTCGGCAATCGCCTTGCAGTTCTCGATTTCTTCTTCGATACGCCTCGAGAACTGCTCGGCAAGACCCATGGATGAGTACACCTTGTACTCACCGTCGTCACCGGGATCGAGGGCGCGTTTGCAACTGGCAACCCTTGCGTGTATTTCGTAGCTTGCCTGGCTGTCGCCTGCTTTCGATCGCTGTACTCTCTCGTCGATGTAGCTTGTTGCATCTCCTATGTACTCGGGACTCTTGATGTCGATCAGAAACGCCTTGGGTCCTAATGCTATGCGCGTATTGAGCGTCCCGGTGGATGGCTGTTCATCGGTCCTTGCACTACGCGGATCGGCCATTTCATGGGTTGATGCGGCACGCTTCATCTCCAGAAGTGGCGCGTGCCCTGCCGAGGTGTCGCCGCCAGATACCGAGCAGGACGCCGTCAACACTGTCAGCGTGCCGATACATAATCGCTTGCTGAACAGCGTCGAGAAGCTGGGTAAGAGTTTTCTTCGATTCAACGCAGGAACATCCTTGCCTCTATTTTGGGGCGAGCACCTTCGCTGCGCTGACGGGAAAGCGATAGAGCCGTATCCGTCAGTGTGGTGAGCCCCATCACAGGCGGAAGAATTTCTGATTCACAAGGCCGGGTAAGTCCTACGCGTGGTTGCCCGTTGCCCACTTGCGCCATGGCGCCGCCATTTCCTGCTGCACCGCCGCGAGTGGTGTCACATGCGTCTGGCTAGACTGTGCTTCTTTTTCGTTCGCAGGAGGCACCCATGGCCCATCATCCCGCCGTTACCCTGATCGGCGTCCCCACCGACATCGGGGCGGGCCATCGCGGCGCCCGGCTGGGGCCGGAAGCCCTGCGCGTGGCGGGCCTGCCCGAAGCACTGGAAGCGCGTGGCGTGGACGTGCGCGACCTCGGCAACCTGGACGGCCCGCGCAACCCGTGGACTGCGCCGGTGCAGGGCTATCGCCACCTGGACGAGGTGGTGGCGTGGAACCACGCGCTGATGGAAGCCAGCTACGCCGAACTCCAGGCCGGCCGCATGCCGATCATGCTGGGCGGCGACCACTGCCTGGGCATCGGTTCGATCACTGCCGTCGCGCGCTGGTGCCGCGAGCAGGGCAAGGACCTGCGCGTGCTGTGGCTGGATGCGCATTCGGATTTCAACACCAGTGAGGTGACCCCGTCGGGCAACATCCACGGTATGCCGGTGGCCTGCCTGTGCGGCCTCGGCCCGGATGCGCTGACCAGGCTGGGCGGCACTTCGCCGGCGATCCAGCCTTCACAGGTGCACCAGATCGGCATCCGTTCGGTGGACCCGGAAGAAAAGCGCCTGATCAAGACCCACAAGGTCGATGTCTACGACATGCGTTACATCGACGAGAACGGCATGAAGCGTACCGTGGAAGCGGCGCTGGCCGGCATCGACGAGAACACCCACCTGCACGTCAGCTTCGACGTCGATTTCCTCGACCCGAGTATTGCCCCGGGCGTGGGCACCACCGTCCCGGGCGGGGTGAACTACCGCGAAGCGCAGCTGGTGATGGAGATGATCGCCGACAGTGGCCGCATGGGCTCGCTGGACATCGTCGAACTCAATCCGCTGCTGGACAACCACAACAGCACCGCCGAACTGGCTGTGGACCTGGTCGAAAGCCTGTTCGGGAAATCGACCCTGATGCGCGACTGAGAGGATCCAGCCTGAACGGTTGGACGAACCGTTCACACGCGCTCCACGCCCCTGCCGCCAGATTGCACCTCACGCGGCAGTGTTGGCTTCGAGCCAGCCTGCCGCCCCGATCAATACAACCGAACCCCGTGATTGAGCGGTGTAGCGGCAAACCCAAGGAGAAGCCCATGAAGCGCGTAGTTGCCCTGATGCTGTTGTCGATGTTCTCGGTGGCCCTGCTGGCCGGTTGCAACACCGTTGCCGGTGCCGGCAAGGACGTGCAGAAGGCTGGTGAGAAGGTTGAGGATGCCGCCAAGGGCAACTGAGCCTGAGGTGGTGCGCACTACGGAAAAGGCCGGGATCTTCCCGGCCTTTTTCATGCGCGCTTGCTGCGTGTGGACGCCGCGTGTCGACCGGTAGTGAACCATTCAAGCAGGTGAGCGGCGCTTTCATGGCCGGTTGACCGTGCTTCAACGTGCACTGCGCGATGCTGCAGCCACGGTAACAACGCCGTTGCATTCCAAGGAAGCCTCAGCAATGAACAAAGACATCATTTCCGGCAAGTGGTCCCAGCTCAAGGGCAAGGCCCAGGCGAAGTGGGGCGATCTGACCAATGACGATTTCGATGTGGCCGAGGGCAATGCCGAATATCTGGCGGGCCGCCTGCAGGAGCGCTATGGCTGGGCCAAGGACCGCGCAGAAACCGAAGTGCGTGATTTCGAGAAAGCGATGCACAAGGATTACCCGGACTACAAGTAACCGGGCGTCGAACGCCCGCGTTATGCCCCCACCGACAACGCCCGCGCCGGAAGGTGCGGGCGTTGTGCTGTGTGCAGATCAACGCGCCGGCGGGTCGGGCACGTAGCGGTTGGGGAAGGCCTGTGGCTGGCGGTCCAGGCGCGAGGGCGAATCGAGCAGGATGCCGCGTGCACGCAGGTTGCGGGCGCTGTCGTAGCGCAGCTGCAGCACCTGTGCCGGGCTGCGGGTGGCGCGTTCGAAATCGGTATCGCGCACCGAAGAACTTTCGCGCGCACCATGCCCGGTGCCCAGCGCGGGTGCCTGCGACTTGGCCGAATAGCCTTCAATGCGGCTGGCGCTGGCGTCGGCCGCCGCCGAGGCTTCGGCCGACGCCGGTGCCGGCCCGGCGCGACCGCGCAGGATCGGCTGCGGACGCGGGTACCAGCGACGCGCTTCCTCGAACACCGCCACGCCGACCACGCCGACGTTGTCCGGGCGGCCGGTGCGGCTGGCATAGCTGCCGCTGGGGCTGCTGAAGACGAACTGGGCCACTTCGTCCTGGGTCTTGCGCCAGCCGGTGATATCGGCGCGCTGGCCAGGGTTGAGCACGTAACCGGTCTGCGAGGGATCGGCGTCTTCGCCGGAGATGGCGTTGACCCCGTCCACCGACAGCACCACCAGCACCCGTCGCGGGCTGTCGTTGTACAGGCGCACCGCATAGCGGTGGCCGCGCTCACCGGCCACCCAGCGCTGGCCGTCGGCCGGGTAGCTGCGCAGCTCGGTGCCGCGGTCGCGGTCGACCAGGGCCACGCGCACCGGGCCGTCCTGCGGCATCGGCGGGGGCAGCGGAGCCGGGCGGAAGCCGGCCAGAGGCAGGATAAGCAGCAGGGGCAGCAGGCGTTTCATCGGGCGTCTCCAGCGGGGTTGGGTGAATGAACGCGCCGGAGGCCCTGACGGGGTTGACCGTGTGCACGGTAAACTGGCCGCGTTCATAGAAGGTTTCCGCACGCAGTCATGACGACCCGAGTCCTTACCGGTATCACCCCCTCCGGCACGCCCCACCTGGGCAACTACGTTGGCGCCATCCGCCCGGCCATTGCGGCCAGCCGCGCGCCGGACATCGAGAGCTTCTTCTTCCTGGCCGATCTGCACAGCCTGATCAAGTCGCAGGACCCGCAGCGCACCCAGCGCGCGACCCTGGAGATCGCTGCCAGCTGGCTGGCCTGTGGCCTGGACCCGGAACACGTGTGGTTCTATCGCCAGAGTGACATCCGCGAGACCACCGAGCTGATGTGGTTCCTGACCGCCATCGCCAGCAAGGGCATCCTCAACCGCGCCCATGCCTACAAGGCGGCGGTGGACAAGAACCGGGAGGAAGGCCAGGACGAGGACGCAGGTGTCAGCGCCGGCCTGTTCATGTACCCGGTGCTGATGGCGGCSGACATCCTGATSTTCAAGGCCAACCAGGTACCGGTGGGCCGTGACCAGATCCAGCACATCGAGATGGCGCGCGACTTCGCCCAGCGCTTCAACCATGTGTACGGCAAGGAATATTTCCCGCTGCCGGACGTGGTGATCGACGAGCAGGTGGCAACCCTGGCGGGCCTGGATGGCCGCAAGATGAGCAAGAGCTACSACAACACCATTCCGCTGTTCGTGCCGCGCGAGGAGCTGAAGAAGCTGGTGTTCTCGATCCTGACCGACTCGCGTGCCCCGGGCGAGCCGAAGGACACCGAAGGTTCGGCGCTGTTCCAGATGTACCAGGCGTTCGCCACCCCGGAGCAGACCGCTGCCTTCGCCAAGGCCTTCGCCGATGGCATCAGCTGGGGCGATGCCAAGCAGCAGCTGTTCGAGCGCATCGACAGCGAACTGTCGCCGCTGCGCGAGCGCTACAACGCGCTGATGGCCGAGCCGGAGAAGATCGAAGCACTGCTCAAGCGCCGTGGCCAGCAGTTGCGTGAGCAGCTGGCGGCACCGCTGCTGGAAGAACTGCGCCATGCGGTGGGCCTGCGTGATCTGTCCGATGCCGGCGACATCGCCAGCGAAGATGCCGGTGAAGCCCGCGCCGCTCCGCCGCTGTTCAAGCAGTACCGCGAGAAGGACGGCCGTTTCTACTTCAAGCTGACCGCCGGTGACGGCACGCTGCTGATCCAGAGCGAAGGCTTCGACTCGCCGCGCGATGCCGGCCAGCTGATCGCGGTGCTGAAGCAGGCCGAGCAGGGTGACCAGCTGCAGAGCGACCTGTTCAAGCTGGAAGCCGAGGTGGATGCGGTGCTGGCGGCGCTGGCTGTGCTGCGCGCCGACTGATAGCTAGATGCCGACCTTGGTCGGCGCTGTTGAGGGCGAAATGCCGGCCAGCGGCCGGCACTACCACGGCAGTGCACCCATGGCATGATGTCCGCGCGCCTTCGGCGCGATGACATGGAGTCTGCGATGGCCTGGTTGTCGCTGCTGCTGTTCCTGCCCTGGTTCATCCTGCTGGGCAGCCTGTACTGGCTGTTTCCGCGCCAGCCGCGTACCGCGCGGCGACGCCTGTTCGATGGCGCTACGCTGGCACTGGCGCTGGCCCTGAGCATCGTGGCGATGCTGTGGGGCCACCACATCGGTCTGGTAGGAAAGTGAATTAACCTGGATACCCGGGGGTTGCCGGCCAGCGGCCGGCACCATCCGACCAAAGCCGCATCGATCACGCCATGCCGGCGCGCCTACCATGGGTGTCTGTTCCCGATCCTGCCAGGTGCGCGTCGATGACCGCCGATCCCAGCATCCACACCATCGATACCGGTTTCCAACGGCCTGATTTCGATGCCGCCTACCTGATCATCGAAAACGGTCGCGCCGCGTTCGTCGACTGCGGTACCGGCCTGTCGGTGCCAGCGATGCTGCAGGCCCTGGCCGACAACGGGCTGGGCGTGGAGGCGGTGGACTGGCTGCTGCTGACCCACGTGCACCTGGATCATGCCGGTGGCGCTGGCCTGCTGATGCAGCAGTTGCCCAATGCGCGCGCGGTGCTGCATCCGCGCGGCGCGCCGCACATGATCGATCCGACCCGGTTGATCGCCGGTGCCACGGCCGTTTATGGCGCTGAGGAAATCGCCCGCAGCTATGGCCGCATCGAAGCGATTCCCGAGCAGCGCGTGGTGGTGGCTGACGACGGCCAGTGCATCGACCTGGCCGGCCGCGAGCTGGTGCTGCTGCATACCCCGGGCCACGCGCTGCACCACTACTGCGTGTGGGATGCGCGCAGCCGCAGCTGGTTCACCGGCGATACCTTCGGTATCTCCTACCGCGAGCTGGACAGCGCGCAGGGCGCTTTCATCTTCCCCACCTCATCGCCGGTGCAGTTCGACCCGGACGCGATGAAGGCGTCGATCCAGCGCATGCTCGGTTACGCACCGCGGGCGATGTACCTGACCCATTACGGTCGTGTCGAACAGGTCGAAAAGCTGGCCGAGGATCTGTTCGAACAGATTGATGCGATGGCGGCAATCGGCCGCCAGTGCGACGGTCGCCCCGATCGTCATCGCTGCCTGTTGGCCGCGTTGCAGGCGCTGTACCTGGAGCGTGCACAGCAGCATGGCTGCGCGCTGGACCAGGCTGCAGTGGGCGAAGTACTGGCGATGGATATCRAACTCAACGCGCAGGGCCTGGCCTGCTGGCTGGACCGTGTATCGCGCTGACCTGCGCACTCCCTGGCGGCGGAGATCCGCTGCGCCCCTGGTAGATCCACGCCATGCGTGGATGACACGGTCCCGGGCCGCGCCGCGATGTCACGACCACGTTACACTCTGGTGACTTTCAAGCTAGCCGTGGTGTTGCCGTGAACCCGATGCGCGTGTTGCTGCTGTCGTCCTGCCTGTTCGTCGGTGGCCTGGCCCATGCGGCCAATGACCTGCCCGGCGGCGGCATCGATCCGCAGGCGCTGTCGCGTCATGTGCGCGTGCTGGCATCGGACGAATTCGAAGGCCGTGCACCGGCCACCGAAGGCGAAGAACGCACCGTGCAGTACCTGATCGAGCAGTTCCGCAGCTACGGCCTGCAGCCGGGTGGCGTGGACGGCAGCTGGGTACAGCCGGTGCCGCTGGTGCGCGCGCAGCTGGACGGCCAGGCCAAGGCCAGTCTCGCCCTGAAGGGCGGCAAGCGCGCGCTGGCCAATGGCGTGGACGTGACCCTGCAGAGCCTGCAGCCGCGCAAGCGCGTGCAGATCAAGGAGGCGCCGTTGGTGTTCGTCGGCTACGGCATCGATGCGCCCGAGCGCCACTGGAACGACTACAAGGACGTGGACCTGCACGGCAAGATCGCCGTGGTATTGATCAACGATGCCGATTTTGAAGCCGACGCGCCAGGTGCGTTCGATGGCAAGGCGGTGACCTACTACGGCCGCTGGACCTACAAGTTCGAGGAAGCCGCGCGCCGGGGTGCCGAAGGCGTGCTGATCGTGCACGAGACCGCACCGGCCGCCTATGGCTGGGCCACGGTGAAGAGTTCGGGCACCTCGCCGCTGTTCGACATCGAGCGCGGCCAGGCCGAGGCGATGGCCCAGCATACGCCGCTGCGTGGCTGGATGCAGCGTGAGCTGGCCGAACAGATCTTCGCCGACGCCGGCCTGGATTTCGATGCAGAGAAGCGCAAGGCGATGAGTGCGGACTTCCGCCCGGTTGCGCTGGACAACGCGAAGCTGAGCGTCGATTTCGCGCTCAAGCGCGAGCAGGTGGTGACCCGCAACGTGGTGGCCAAGCTGCCCGGCGGCGAGCACGCCGATGAGGCGGTGATCTTCTCGGCGCACTGGGATGCCTTCGGCATCGGCCAGGCCGACGCCAGGGGTGATCGTATCCGCCGTGGTGCGATCGACAACGCCACCGGCGTGGCCACCGTGCTGGAACTGGGCCGGGTGTTCGCCGCCGGCCCGCAGCCGCAGCGCACCCTGTACTTCGTCGCCCTGACCGCCGAAGAGAAGGGCCTGCTGGGCGCCAGCTACTACGCCGCGCACCCGCTGGCGCCGCTGGACAAGACCGCTGCGGTGCTGAACATCGAGATGTTCAGCCCGGATGG
Organism: Stenotrophomonas sp. 05L414_2; assembly: GCF_056397905.1. Classification (NCBI taxonomy): domain Bacteria; kingdom Pseudomonadati; phylum Pseudomonadota; class Gammaproteobacteria; order Lysobacterales; family Lysobacteraceae; genus Stenotrophomonas; species Stenotrophomonas sp. 05L414_2. The sequence continues at coordinate 57,199 of NZ_JBFTOJ010000001.1, read as the reverse complement.
TGCCACCCGTGACATCGCCTCGTGGGGCAAGGGCCGGGTGTCGCTGGAAGGCGACCTGGAACGCGTGGCCAAGGCCCGTGGCCGCAGCTACAGCCCGGATCCGAACCTGGAAGCCGGCTTCTTCTACCGTGCCGACCACTTCGCCTTCGCCCGCCTGGGCGTTCCGGCGATCACCATCGGCCCGGGCCTGGACAAGCTTGAGGGCGGCGTCGAGGCCGGTCGCGCGCTGCGCGAGAAGTACTTCGCCGACTGCTACCACCAGGCCTGCGATGCATGGACGCCGAGCTGGGATCCGGCGGGCCACGCGGCCGACACCCTGCTGGTCTATGACCTGGGCGCCGAACTGGCCAACAGCCGTCGCTGGCCGGATGTGCAATTGCCGGCCAGCGGCCGGCACTACCGCATCTTCAGCCACGTGGCCGCAGCAGCTTCCACGCGCCCCAACCGGCGGCGACGAGCGCGCCCAGGTAACACGCCACCATCGTACGCAGGCTGGCCACCGGTGCGGGGTTGATGCCCCGGCTCAGACGCAGATGCAGGGTGCTGGCACCGCTGCCCAGATCCACTGCCAGCTGCAACACCAGGGCAACGCAGAACGCCAGCAGGGCAATACCGAAGCCGATACGTGGCCAACTCGCCTGGGCGTCGGGCCGGCGGATCAGCCATGCCAGCAGGGTCGCCGCGCCCAGGCCCAGTGCGAGCCATACCAGCGGCGTGGCAGGAGACGCGGCGGCCACCGGCATTGCACCGGTGGCCGCGATCACTACGGCGCGTTTACTTGCGCGTGCCGTCGAGCCAGTTGGGGCCCTTGTTGGTGAGGAAGAACACATAGACCACCAACGATACCGCGATCGTCGCGGTGACGTAGATGGCGAACCAGTCCACGTGGCCGGTCTTCAATGCGCCCTGGTACAGCAGCGGTGCGGTGCCGCCGAACAGCGAGTTGGCCAATGCATAGCCGAAGCCCACGCCCAGCGCACGGATGTGGGTGGGGAACAGCTCTGCCTTCACCACGGCGTTGATSGAGGTGTARCCGGTGAGGATGACAAAGCCCAGTGCCAGGGTGAGGAAGGCGAGGGTGGCATCGTGCTGGTGCGGCAGCTGGGTGATCAGGTACCAGCTGTACAGCACGCCGCCCACACCGAAGAACACCAGCAGGCTCTTGCGGCCGATGATGTCCGACAGCCAGCCGCCGACCGGCTGCAACACCATCAGGAAGGCCAGCACGCCCAGGTTGATCAGGGTGCCGGTCATCGGGTCGTTGCCGGCGAAGGCGCTCTGGATCATCTTCGGGCCGTTCACCGAGTAGGTGTAGAAGGCGATGGTGCCACCGGCGGTGATCAGGAAGCACAGCAGCAGCGGACGCCACTGGTGCACGAACAGTTCGTACATCGAGCCGGACTTCTTGTCCTTGCCCTCGCGCGCGGCTTCGATGGAGGATTCCGACAGCGACTCGTCCATGCCACGGCGCAGCCAGAACACGACCACGGCGGCGATGCCACCGATGCCGAAGGCGATGCGCCAGCCCCACTCGGAGATTTCCGGCTTGGCCCAGAACGTCAGCATCACGAACAGGGTCAGCTGTGCCAGCACATGGCCGCCCACCAGGGTGACGTAGTGGAACGAGGACAGGAAGCCGCGGCGGCCCGGAATGGCGGCCTCGGACATGTAGGTGGCGCTGGCACCGTACTCGCCACCGGTGGCGAAGCCCTGCAGCAGGCGCGCGAACAGCAGGATGATCGCCGCCCAGATGCCGATGCTGGCAGCGGTGGGGGTGATGGCGATGATGARCGAGCAGAAGGCCATCAGCGTGACCGACACGGTCAATGCAAGGCGACGGCCATGACGGTCGGCGAAGCGACCGAAGAACCATGCGCCGATCGGGCGCATCAGGAAGGTCGCGGCGAAGATCGCCCACACGTACAGGGTGGAGTTCTTGTCTTCAGGCGAGAAGAACTGCGATTCGAAGTACACGGCGAACACCGAGTACACGTAGACGTCGTACCACTCCACCAGGTTGCCGGCGGAGCCTTTGAGGGTGTTGGAGATGGAACGCCGCAGGGCGGCGCCGTCGGTGCTGGGGACAGCGGATTGGGACGTAGTGCTCATCCGGGTGGGGATCCTCGATGCGGTGCGTCCATGCGGGAAATTGCGCTGCCAGGCGCGCGGTGCGCTGCCGGCCAGCCTCCTTGGTACTGCAACCCACGTCAACGCCGGGTGCCGGAAGGGGCGGGCGGGGCATGGATGGATGACAGCGTGCCACTACATGGGCTGCCGGACCATAACCAAAACGTCCTAAAATCCGTGTTCCCCCAGCTCCCTGGTGCGTCATGTCGGCTCCCCCCGTTCCGTCTGCGGCTGCCCCACGGGGCGGCCTTGTCGTGCTGGCACTGCTGCTGGTCTACGTGGTCTGGGGCTCGACCTACCTGGGTATCGCCAAGGCCCTGCATGGCGGCGCGCTGCCACTGACGATGGTCTCCGGCAGCCGGTTCATCATTGCCGGCGGCCTGATGTACCTGGCGCTGCGCCTGTTCTGGAAGATGCCCAGACCCACCCTGCGGCAGTGGCGCAACCTGGTCATCATGGGCGTGACCATGCTGGTGCTGGGCAACGGCATGGTGGTGCTGGCCGAACGCGAGGTGTCATCCGGCCTGGCCGCTACCGCGGTGGCCTCGGTGCCGTTGTGGATGGCGCTGTTCTCGGCCCTGCGCGGGCAGCATGCCAGCAAGGGCGAATGGCTGGGCATCGCCGTTGGCTTCGTCGGCGTGGTCTGGCTCAACGCCGGCAGCAGCCTGACCGCATCGCCCACCGGGCTGGTGCTGCTGCTGATCGCGCCGGTCGGCTGGGCGTTCGGCTCGGTGTGGGCACGCGGGCAGGATCTGCCGGGGCCGTTCATGACGGCCGCCGGGCAGATGATCTGCGGTGGCGTGCTGCTGGTGCTGATCGGCCTGGTCGTCGGCGAGCGCCCCACCACCCTGCCCGACAGCGGTGGCCTGCTGGCGATGGCCTACCTGTGCGTGTTCGGTTCGATCGTGGCGTTCACCGCTTACGTCTGGCTGCTGCAGAACGTGCGCCCGGCGCTGGCCGGCAGCTATGCCTACGTCAATCCGGTGATTGCTGTCCTGTTGGGGGCTGCATTGAATGGTGAACGCTTTGGTTGGCGCGACTTCCTGGCCATGGCGGTGATACTTCTGGGTGTGGTGGTACTGACGATGGCAAGGACACGCAAGCGATGAGCATGGACGAGAAAGAACAGCGACGGGGCCTGTTGATCACTGCCTCCACCTTCGTGCTGTGGGGGCTGGTGCCGGTGTACTGGCATCTGCTCAACGAAGTGCCTTCGTTCCAGATCATCGCCCACCGCATCATCTGGAGCACCGTGCTGGTGGTGGCCTGGCTGCTGATCGCATCACGGCTGGGTTGGTGGAAGAAGATCGCCGCGCAACCGCGCGCGCTGCCGATCCTGGCGGTATCGAGCCTGACCATCGCCTTCAACTGGGGCCTGTACATCTGGGCGATCAACGCAGGGCATGTGATCGAAACCAGCCTGGGCTATTTCATCAACCCGCTGGTGAACGTTCTGCTGGGCGTGCTGGTGCTGAAGGAGCGCCTGCGCCGCGTGCAGTGGCTGGCGGTAGCCATCGCCGCGGTGGGCGTGGCCTGGCTGACCATCGATGCGGGCACGCCGCCGTGGATCGCGCTGGGCCTGGCGTGCTCGTTCGGCCTGTACGGCCTGCTGCGCAAGCTGGTGTCGGTCGATCCGGTGGCCGGGCTGGGCGTGGAAAGCCTGTACCTGTTCCTGCCCGCGCTGGGCTTCGCGCTKTGGTCGGAAAACGGCCATGGCGGTGGCTTCTTCGGTGGCTGGGGCTGGGCAAACGACCTGATGCTGATTTTCGGCGGGGTGATCACGGCGGTGCCGCTGATCGGCTTCGCCTACGGGGTCAAGCGCATCCCGCTGTCGCTGGTCGGCATCCTGCAGTACATCGCACCGAGCCTGCAGCTGCTGCTGGGCGTGTTCTTCTTCCACGAAGCGTTCGACACCGGCAAGGCGATTGGTTTTGCGGCGATCTGGGCCGGGTTGGTCCTGTACGTCGGTGACAACGTACGGGCGATGCGCGGCGCGAAACGGTAGCGCCTCCGGGGTCAGATCCCTTCGCGATGCAAAGGGATCCGACGCCGCAAAAAAGAACGGCGCCCCGAGGGGCGCCGTTCTGCTTCCATCCACGGCCAGGAGAGAGTTGGCCGGGGCGGGAACGCGGTTGCAGGCTTAGAAGCGCTGCTGGTACTTCATGTACATGAAACGACCGATGTCGAAGCCACCGTAGTAGGTGAAGCTGCTGTTGGGCTGGCTGTACATGATCGGACCCTGGTGGTCGAACACGTTGTTCAGGCCCAACGACACGGTGCCATCCCACGGCAGGCTGTAACGCACCTGCAGGTCGTGGAAGGTGTTGGAACCCACCTTGCGGCTCGGCTGTGCATCGGTATACGGCGAAACAAAGTCGGCCATGTTGCAGTCCGGGCCACCGCCCAGATCGTACGAGCAGGCTTCCTTCATGCCCGAGTAGTAACGGGCGGTCCAGCCGATGCCGAGGTTGCCGTACTGCCAATCCAGGTTGAAGGTCGAACGTACGCGGAAGTCACCGGCCCAGCCCACGCGCTGCTCCACCGGGGTGGTGGCGGCGCTGTCGTTGCGCTGCTCCAGGTAGTCGGTGTAGGTGGTGTTCCAGTTGATGGCGAACTTGCCGTATGCGGTTTCCGGCAGGCGGTAACGCACACCGATGTCATAGCCGGCGGTTTCGCGGTAGCCGGCGTTGACCAGCGAACGATCCAGCGCCGAGACCTGGCCGCGGGTGGCCGCAGCGGTGGAACGGGTGAAGCGACCGCATGCCGAATCCACGCCCTGCACGTAGCACTGGTTGAGGATGTCGGTAGCCGACTCGCCCACGATGGCGTTGTCGATGCGGATCTTCCACCAGTCCAGGCTGACGTCCAGGCCCTGCACGAATTCCGGGCTGTAGACCAGGCCGACGGTCCAGGTCTTGGCGGTTTCCGGCTTCAGTTCCGGGTTGGAACCGGAGTTGAAATCGGAGGTGGCCTGCTGGCCCGGGCGGTTGGCAAGGTTGCCGTCCGAACCGGTCTGCTGACGGAAGTTGGCGGGCACGTTCAGCGCCTGGCAGCGTGCTGCCACGGTCGGGCTGCTGGCGGCGATGCCGAACTTCGTATCGCACGGATCGGTGAACGAATCGCGGCTGGAAACCGCGCCGCCGTAGAGATCGTCCACGGTCGGTGCACGGAAGCCGGTGCCGTAGGTGGCGCGTACCAGCAGGCTGTCGATCGGCTTCCACTTCAGGCCGAACTTGCTGTTGGTGGTCGAACCGAAGGTGTTGTAGTCGGTGTAGCGACCGGCCAGGTCCAGCGACAGCTCGCGGGCGAAGGCCATGTCGGCCAGCAGCGGCACCTGCATTTCCAGGTAGACCTCGTTGAGCGAGTAGTCGCCACGGGTCGGCTGGCCGGTGGTGCCGGCGATCTGGCCCTTCTGCACCATCAGGTCCGGGGTGTAGCTGGCTTCTTCGCTGCGGTGCTCAAAGCCCATCGCGCCCATGATGTCGCCGGCCGGCAGGCTGAACAGCGAGCCGGAGATGTTGGCGCTGGCGACCTTGGTGGTGCTGCGCATCTTGTCGACGAAGCGGGTGAACAGGTAGTCCTGCACGTCCTGGTTGCCCAGCGAGCCCGGGCCGGTGTAGCCCATCGGCGCAGCCGGATTCCACGGCACGCAGCCGGCGATCACCGCACCCGGCGTACCGCAGCGGGCCACGTCGCCGTCCATGAAGGACGGGCCGACGGCGAGGTTGACGTTCGGCTGGTACATGCTGCCCGTGCCAACGCGCTCGCCTTCATTGCGGTTGTACATGTAGCTGACGTTCCAGTCCCAGTAGCGCGAACCGGTTTCGAAGCTGCCTTCCAGGCCGAGGCTGGCACGCTTGGTTTCCAGCGTGTTCTCGGTACCGCGCGGCAGCTCTTCGGTGCGGTGCGAGAACAGCACGTCCTGGCCCCACTTGTTGAAGGTGCTGTCCTTGGACAGCGCAGCGCGCGTGCCGTTGCGCGACTGCGCAGCCGAGACCGAGTACGGGTAGCCGGCCAGGTGCTTGGTCGACTCGCGCTTGCTGTACAGCGCATCGGCGACGATGCGCAGGTTGTCGGTGATCGAGAAGCCGCCGTTGGCGAACACCGAGGTGCGCTCCAGGCCGCTCAGCAGGCTCATGTTGGTCTTGGCGTTGGCGCCGTCAGCCGGATCCGGCGTGTGGAAGTTGCCAGCGCTGCTCGGGTCGCCGCCCGGGCCCACGGTCAGCGGCTTGCCACCGACGGTGACCGTGCCCCACTGGGTGGTCGGGCTCAGCGCGTCGACGTCGTCGGCATGGCGCGGGCCACCCGGGTAGCGGCTGAACTCGCGCGCATCGCCGAGGATTTCGTCTTCCTTGGTGCGCTCGGCGCCGACGCTGAACCAGCCGCGGTCGAAGGTCTTGCCGAAGGTGGCGCTGTAGGAGCGCTTCTGGCCGTCGCCTTCACCGTACTGGCCGACATAGACGCTGGCTTCGCCACCGTCGAAGTTCTTGCGGGTGATGATGTTGACCACGCCGGCGATGGCGTCCGAGCCGTACAGCGCCGAGGCGCCATCGGTCAGCACTTCGACGCGTTCGACGATCGCCGACGGAATCGAGGCCAGGTCGGAGTAACCGCCGGCGCTGACGCCCATGCGGCGGCCGTCGATCAGCACCAGGCTGCGTTCCGGGCCGAGGTTGCGCAGGCTGACATACATGCCGCCGAAATCGCGCGAGGAGCTCAGCGAGGACGAACGGCTCAGGCTCGGTGCGCCGGCTGCAGTGACGTCCTGCAGGATGTCGGCAACGTTGACGTAGCCCTTCTTCTCGATGTCGGCGCGGTTGAGTGCCACCACCGGCTGCGCGGTCTCGACACTGGCCTGGCGGATGCGCGAGCCGGTGATCTCGATGCGGTCGAGGTTGGTGGGGGTATCGCCGGCTTCCTGTGCGAAAGCGGGCGTGGTGCAGCTGGCGGCCAGCGCGATGACGATCGCGTTGCGCAGCGGGGTGGTCTTCAGGGACATCCGTGAAATCTCGTGTTTCAGAAAAAACATGCGTCCGTTCTATGGACGCGTGGGGTGCTGCAAACCAACGTGGGGGCCGGATTCTAGAGTGTTTTCATCGGTAACTGTTTGTCCGCGCGCGCTGTAACGCCGCGAAAATGAATCGCAACCAACAATCCACAGGTGCACTGTGCGCAACGTCACGCGCGATGCGTTTGCGATGGGCAGAGGCACCGATAGCGGCACGAACCCGGCACGCTTGAGTGGTTGCAACAACGCATCGCAGTACGCACGTAGCTATCAGTTGTGGTACTCCGTCCCGCATGAAACGCTCTTCGCGTTGTCGTCGAAAGAAGGAGATGAAGGGATGATCCACCTCGAAGAGGCACGCCGCCGAGTGGAGGCTRCACTTGCCACCGACGATGAACCGGTTGTCATCACGCACGAGCATGAAGTCGTCGAAGGCTGGCTGTTCTGTTTCCAATCGCTGCGCTACCTGCAATCCGGCGAGATATCGGATGCGTTGGCCGGCAATGGACCGATCTTCTTCGACAGGCATACGGGCGATCAGCACCCGCTGTGCACGGCATGTGCGCCGGAGGAAGCCCTGCGTCAGCATCTGGCCTCGCGTACCCCGCCATCTGAAGCCACGTCGGTGGACTTCTGAATTCCGGGAACGAAAAAGGGACGGAGCTTTCGCCCCGTCCCCTGCGCAACGCTCAATAAATCAATGCGTGATGCTCAGGTCTCGCGCAGCGCCGTGGTGATCGGCAGGCGTGCCGCGCGCAGCGCCGGGAACAACCCGCCCACCAGGCCGATGCCCAGCGCCCACTTCAACCCGCTCCACAGCAGTTCCGGCGATACATGGAACTTGAACACCACCGCGCTGAAGTTGCTGCCGATGGTGGACACGCTGTAGCCGTTGAACAGCAGCCACGCCACCGCACATCCCAGCAGTCCACCGAGCAGCGCCAGCAGCATGGTTTCCAGCATCACTGCAGTCACCACCGGCAGGCCACGGAAGCCGATCGCACGCATGGTGGCGATCTCGCGTGCGCGTGTGGCCACGGCGGCATACATCGTGTTGAGCGCACCGAACACGGCGCCCACTGCCATGATGGTGCCGATCACCTTGCCGAGGATGTCGATCAGCTTGGTCAACCCACCACCCTGCTTGCTGTAGTAGACGCGGGTGGTTTCCACGTCCAGCTTCAGGCGCGGATCGGCGGCCACGGCGGCCTTGAACTGCTCGAAGCCGGCCTTGCCGTCGGTACGCACGCTGATCGACTGCCAGGCACTGCGCTGGTAGGTGGTGGCCAGCGTGTCGGCGTCGGTCCACAGTTCCGAGTCATGCGCATCGCCGGTAGCGAACACGCCCACGACCGTCCAGGTCTGGTTGCCCAGGGTGAGCGTTTTGCCAACATCCATGTCGCGGAACTGGCTCCTGGCGCCCTGGCCGACCACGATCTCGCGCAGGCCGGCGGCGAACCGGCGGCCTTCGACGATCTTGACCTTGTCATGCACGGCCCACGCCTGCGGGCCGACACCGCGGAACTGTGCATTGACGTCGGTGCCATCGGCCTTGGACACCAGGTTGACCACCTGCGAGAGTTCCGGCGACAGCAGCGGCCGCCCCTGCGCATCGCGGGTGATGCCGGGCAGGGTGGACAGCGTCGGGACCTGTTCGCGGGTGATGACCGAGTTGGTCTCGGCCTGCGAACCGCCGCGCAGCACGATCGCGGTGGTGTCATCGCCGGTGTTGTTGAGCGTGGCCTGGAAGCCTTCGCCCATCGCCAGCATCGCGACCAGTACGCCGACCACGCCGGCGATGCCGACCACGATCACCGAGGAGGCACCCCAGCGTTGCGGCAGGCTGGCGATGCCGATGCGGGTGGCGGCCAGGGCCAGCCGGCCACTGCGGGTGAGCGCCAGCCACAGCCCCAGCAGCACCGCGATGGCAGCGACGCCGATCCACGGCAGGCTGATCCAAACCACCAGGCCAACGACCAGCAGCAGCACGGTCACCGCGTTCCCCAGCCACTTCTTGAGCTTGTTCATGTCGGTGTCCTCTTCAGCGGCCGGCGAGCGCGTCGACGATCTTCAGGCGCTTGGCGCGCAGTGCGGGCAGCAGCCCGACCACGATGCCGATCACCACGATCAGGACGATGCCCACCAGCCAGGTCGGCGTCGGTACGTGCGGCGGCAGCATGCCCATGCTCTTGGGGCTGATGGCCGGCAGGATCAGCGCCGCCAGGCCCATGCCGATCAGTCCACCGAGGCCGATCAGCAGCACCGATTCGACCATCACCAGGGTCAGCACCGTGCCGTCCTTGAAGCCCAGCGTCTTCAGCGTGGCCAGTTCCGGAACGCGCTCGCGCACCGCCTGGGCCATGGTGTTGCCGGTCAACAGCAGCAGGGTGAAGAACACCGCGCCCATGATCGAGGTGACGATCATGCCGATGTCGGCGAACTGTTTCACGAACGCCTGCTGGAACGCCGATTCGGTCTGGGTCTTGGTTTCGTGGTCGGAGTTGGCCGAGATCGCATCGATGGCCTGCGCCACTCTCGACGACTGCTCCGGGTTGTCCAGCGTCACCGTGTACCAGCTCACCTGGTTCTTGATGTAGTCGTTGGACTCATCGAAGTACTTCCAGTTCATCATCAACTGGCGTTCTTCATTGGCCGCCAGTGCGCGATCCTTCGAGCGATAGATGCCCTTCAGTTCCAGCGGCCAGTCGTTGCTGCCGCCACGCGGGAAGATGGTGGCCTGCAGCGGGATGGTGTCGCCGATCTTCCAGCCGAACTGCTTGGCCAGCGTCTCGCCGACGATCGCGCCGGTACGGGTCTGCTGCCAGTCCTGCAGCTGCGCCGGGTCGATCTGCAGCTCGCGGTAGACATCGAAGTAGTTGGGCGCCACCGAGAAGTTGGGGAAGAAGTTCTTCGGGTCCTGGTAGATGCCGCCGAACCACATGCCGTAGGTGACATCGCGCACGCCGCTGACCTGGCGGATCTGCGTTTCCAGGCGGATCGGCAGCGACTGGGTGATCGACAGGCGCGAAGCCACCACCAACCGGTTGGCACCTTCCACGCTGCCACCGGACGAGAACGCCACGCGCACCGAGTCGAGCATGCCGAACAGCAGGAACGCGGCCACCACCGACAGCAGGGTCAACAGGGTGCGGGTGCGGCTGCGGAACAGCTGCGCCCAGACCAACGAGAAGTATTTCATCGCTGTGGCCTCCGTCAGTGGGCCAGCGGCGCGTCGGCCAGCTCGCCCTTGTCCAGGTGCACCGTGTGGGTGGCGTACTCGGCAGCCTTCGGGTCATGGGTGACCATGATGATGGTCTTGCCRTGTTCGCGGTTGAGTTGCTGCAGCAGGCCCAGGATCTCTTCGGCGGACTGGCGGTCAAGATCGCCGGTAGGTTCGTCGCAGATCAGGAAGGTCGGGTCGGAGACGATCGCGCGGGCGATCGCCACGCGCTGCTGCTGGCCGCCGGACAGTTCGTTGGGGCGATGGCTGCGGCGGTCGGCCAGGCCGACCAGGGTCAGCGCGATCTCGGCATTGCGCTTGCGCTGCGCCGCGCTGAGGTGGGTCAGCAGCAACGGCAGTTCCACGTTCTTCTGCGCGGTCAGCATCGGCATCAGGTTGTAGAACTGGAACACGAAGCCGACATGATGGCTGCGCCACGTCGACAGCTGGCCGCCGCTCATCTGGTCGATGCGCTCGCCTTCGATGCTGATCTCGCCGCCGGTGGGGTTGTCCAGACCGCCGATCAGGTTGAGCAGGGTGGTCTTGCCGGAACCGGACGGGCCCATCAGCGCGACGAAATCGCCGCTGGCGATATCCAGGTCGATGCCGTGCAGCACCTGCACCTTTTCGGGGCCACGCTGGTAGGTCTTGGTGATGTTGCGCAGTGAAACCAGGGTCGACATGGGTGGTTCTCCACGAAAGGCGGGAAACGGGGATGCGTCCCGGCCAACGGCCGGCACGCGTCGAACAGTGGTGCTTTCCAGCGGTACTGCCGGTGGCGCCATGCGGGCGCCGGGCCGTTACTGCGCTTGCTTCTGCTTGACCCTGGTGCCGTCGCGCAGGGTGTCCAGCGGGTTGACCACCACCGACTCCCCCGCGCTCACGCCCTTGAGGATCTGGCGGTCCTTGCCCATCGCCTGGCCCGCCTCGACCGTGCGTTGCTGCACACGGTTGTCATCGCCCAGTGCGAAGGCCACCGACGCGCCCTCACGCTCGACCACCGCAGTGGCCGGAACGCGCACGCCCTGTGGCTTGGCTTCGGTCTGCGGCTTGGCCTGTTCCAGGAAGCTGACCCGCACGCCCATCTCCGGCACGATGCGCGGATCTTTCACCTTCAGTGTGACCCGTACCTTCACCGTGGCCTTGCCGCGGTCAGCGGTGGGGACGATGGCGATCACCTCGGCCGGGATCTTCCAGTCCGGGTAGGCGTTGAGCGTGGCTTCCACCGGCATCTTCGGCTGCACGCGGCCGATGAAGGYTTCGCCGACCTCGACTTCGATCTCCAGCGATTCCATGTCGACGATGGTGCCGATGCCGGTACGGGTGAAGCCACCACCGGCCGACAGCGGCGAGACGATTTCGCCGGGCTGCGCGGCCTTGGCGGTGACCACGCCGGAGAACGGCGCGCGCACGATGTTGTTGTCCACGCCAAGGTCGGCGATGGACAGCTGGTCGTTGGCAACCTTGACGTTGCGTCGTGCGGTTTCCAGCTGCGCACGCAGGCTGTCACGCTGGGCCACGGCCTGGTCGTACTGCGAACGCGAGACCAGCTGCTGGCCGACCAGCGCCTGCAGGCGGCTGGCTTCAGCGGCGGCCTGCTTCTGCTGGGCTTCCAGGCCGACCACCTGGCTGCGTGCGGCCTGCAGCTGCGAGGCGTACAGGTTGCGCTGCGCGTCGGCATCGATCGGGTCCAGGGTGGCCATGATCTGCCCCTGTTCCACCCGCATGCCTTCTTCGATCATCACCTCGCGCACCTTGCCGGTGATCTTGGCCGACACCGTGGCCATGCGCCGGGCGACCACGTAGCCGCTGGCGTCGAGCACCGAGCTGCTGGCGCTGCCCTGCTGGATGGCCACCGCCGGCGCGGTGTCCACTTCCACGGTGGGCGCGCGGCCGAACAGTGCGAATGCACCACCGGCCAGCAGCACGATGATCACGGCCACGGCGATCCACAGCCAGCGGCGGCCACCACTGCCGCCACTGGAGGCGGGCGGTGGCGACTTGCGGTCGATACGGAGTTCCTTCAACAGCTCGGCAGAAGCGTTCATTCGTTCCATCACAGGCGTTCGGGCGGGTGTGACCGGAAGGGCAGGCAGCGGCGGTTCCGGCGGTGGAGCGTGCGGCACAGCATGAAGGCAGGTGCATCGGCGATGGCAGTGACAGCTGTCATCCGATGTCATTGACGGCGGCAACTGCGAAATGTGACCACGGCGGCACAGGATGGCAACGTCCCCGCTACCGGTACCGCCCATGGATACGATCGCTCCGTCGCTGGCCCGCCTGCAGCAGGTGCAGGTGCGTTACCGCGACCATACCGCCCTGCACGGCATCGACCTGCAGGTGCGCGCTGGCCAGGTACTGGCCCTGCTGGGCCGCAACGGTGCCGGCAAGAGTACCGCGATCAGCGTGCTGTTGGGCCTGCGCCGTGCCGACGCCGGCCAGGTCGAGCTGCTGGGCGGTGATCCGCAGCAGCGCGATCAGCGGCTCGGCCTCGGCGTGATGCTGCAGAGCACCAGCCTGCCGCCGATGCTGCAGGTGGATGAACTGGTGGCGCAGGCGTGTCGGCGCCTGCGCCGGGTCGGCTGAACTGGCATGATCGGCAGCGATCGTCCCCGCCTGGAATCTTCCGTGCCACCGAGCTGGCTTGCGTCCCTGCTGCGCCCTGCCCCGGATTCGGCGGTGGCCGAACTGCTGCGGCGTGGCAAGTCGCCCTGGAGTGGTGCGATCCACCTGCTGTGGTCGGTCTGGATCTTCCTTACCCCGGTGCTCGGGAATGGCTTCACGCTGCGCTGGTTGTTGCTGACGCTGGCCAGCTATCCGTTGTTCCTGCTGTTCTATGCCAGGGTGATGCTGGCGCCACGGCACCACGCCTGGCGCTACGCGCTGGGCATGATTGCGATGGCCCTGGTGCTGCTGCCGTGGTATCCGTCGGGACTGAGCTACTTCGTGTTCGGCTGCGTGATGATCCGCATGAGCAGCCGCGGCGGCTGGTGGGTGTACCTGTTGCAGCTCACTGGCCTGAATCTCCTGTTCTGCAGCACCGCGCTCTACTTCGGTTATCCGTGGCAGGCCATGGTGTGGATGCCGGCGGTGTCGTTCATTGTCGGGCTGGTGGTCAACGTGGAGGCCTTGAGCCATCAGCGCGACGTTGCCCTGCAGCTGTCCCAGGACGAGGTGCGGCGCCTGGCGACCACCGCCGAGCGCGAGCGCATCGGCCGTGATCTGCATGACCTGCTGGGGCATACGCTGTCATTGATCACGCTGAAGCTGGAACTGGCGCGCAAGCTGTACGACCGCGATGACGCGCGTGCCCGGCAGGAAATCGGCGAGGCCGAGGAGATTGCCCGCGAGGCGCTGGCGCAGGTACGCAGTGCGGTCACCGGCATCCGCGCCAGCGACCTGGCCGGCGAGCTGGCCTCGGCACGCCTGCTGCTGGAATGCCAACAGGTACACCTGCAGTACATGCCGCCGCCACCGATGCCAGTGGAGGTAGAGCGTGGGCTGGCACTGGTGCTGCGCGAGGCGGCGACCAACATCGTGCGCCACGCGCAGGCGACCCGGGTGCAGGTGGATTTCATGCTTGAGGACCGACAGTTGGTGATGCAGATACGCGATGACGGCCGTGGTGGTGTGCAGGCCGAGGGCAACGGATTGTGTGGCATGCGTGAGCGCGCAGCGGCGCTGGGTGGCCAGTTGACGCTGCAGTCGCCGCGCGGGGAAGGCACGCTGCTGACCGTGCGCGTGCCCCTGGTGGCCGCGACTACGCCGCTGTCGCCGGCATCGCTGGCACAGGGAGGCGCGGCATGATCCGCATCCTGCTGGCCGAGGATCAGGCGATGGTGCGTGGCGCATTGTCGGCGTTGCTGGGCCTGGAACCGGATATCGAGGTACTGGGCAGTGCTGCCGACGGCGAAGCCGCCTGGCGCATGCTGCAGCAGCTGCAGCCGGACATCCTGGTCACCGACATTGAGATGCCGGGGCTGAGCGGGCTGGAACTGGCCCAGCGCATCGCCCGCCATGAACTGCCGATCAAGGTGGTGATCGTGACCACCTTCGCCCGTGCCGGTTTCCTGCGTCGCGCATTGGAAGCGGGTGTACTGGGCTATCTGCTGAAAGATGCACCGGCCGAGAACCTGGCCGAGGCACTGCGCAAGGTGAAGCAGGGCATCCGTGCGATCGATCCGCAGCTGGCGCTGGATGCGTGGTCGCAGGCCGACCCGCTGACCGACCGCGAGCGCCGCGTACTGCGCTTGGCAGGCGAGGGCCGCACCGCCAGTGAGATCGCCGAGCAGCTGGGGCTGTCGCACGGCACGGTGCGCAATTACCTGTCCGAATGCATCGGCAAGCTGGGCGTGGCCAACCGGATTGAGGCGTATCGGCTGGCACGGCAGAAGGGGTGGTTGTAGCGGGGCGTCACTTTTCTTTTCGCGTGAAAAGAAAAGTAACCAAAAGAAACACGCCGCCGGCCGCGAGCCGGTGCTGCGCACCAGTACCCTGCGCTTCTCGGTGAATCAGGGGACGGCGCCGAACTCGCTGCGCTCAGACATCGGCGCCTCTTCGCCCCTGATTCCCCTGCGATGCTCGGCTCGCTAGAAGGCGGAATGGAAGGTCAAGATCAACGGCAAAGGCATCCACGCATGGCGTGGATCTACTGGGTGCAGCTGCGGCYTTTGACGTTGGGTCCGCCTTSAAGCGAGCCGAGCACCGCAGGKCCGGCGAGGGCGAAGAGGCGCGGGTGTCTGAGCGCAGCGAGTTCCCGCGCCGTCCCTCGACGGACCGAGGARCRCAGGGYACCGGCGTGCGMAGCACGMCGGCTCGCGGCTGGCGGCGCGTTTCTTTTGGTTACTTTTCTTTTCGCGCGAAAAGAAAAGTGACACCCCTCCGCAGTCGCGGAAAAGGGCAGCCGGGAACCCCCGGCGAACCCATTCAATCCTTCCCGCGTGCCATCGCCTGGAACACGCCATCGCGGCGCACCCACAGGTGGAACAGCGCCGCACCCACGTGCATCAGCACCGTGGCGAACAACACGTATGCCAGCAGGCTGTGCGCATTGCGCAGCGCGGCGTACAGCGCTGGCGTGTGCGGCACGATCGGCGGCAGGTGCAGGCCACCGCCCAGCACGATCGGGTAGCCGCCGGCCGACAGCATCGCCCAGCCGATCAGCGGCATCGCCAGCATCAACGCGTACAGCATCCAGTGCGAAGCCTTCGCGGCCAGCACCTGCCACGCGGGAAGATCCGCTGGCAGCGGCGGTGGGCGGTGGCGCAGGCGGTTGTACAGGCGCAGCACCGCCAGCAGCAGGATGGCGATACCCAGCGGCCGGTGCAGGTCGATCAGCATGGGGCGCAGGTGCAGCGAGGCGACCATGGTCACGCCGATGAACAGCATGGCGATGATCATCAGCGCCATGGACCAGTGCAGCACCCGGGCGAGCAGGTTGAAGTGGCCGTTGCCGGTACTCATCGTGCTTCCCCCTTCGTCTGTGCCGCCGCACCGCTGGCGCGCTCGCGCTCGCGGCGGTTGAACGACTGCGAATACACCGCCGAGCGCGCAGCCAGGATCGGGTCGTCGCTGCCGCGCACGCCGCTGGGCACGATCAGCGGATCGAAGTTGAGCTGGCCGCAGGCGCCTTCTTCCTGCGACTGCATGCGGTCGAGGCTGAGCACGCCCGCCACCACCTGTTCGCGCGATTCAGGCCACGGCACCGAGGGATCATCAATGGCATCGCCCGGCGCGGCCAGGCTGACCACCAGGTTCCAGCGCACCGGGCCGGTGGCCAGGCGCTGCTGCAGTTCCTGGCTGAGGAAATCGACATTGGCCTGCTTGCGCGCCTCCGCATCCATCTCCACCAGCGGCGCCTGCGGCTGCCAGCGCCAGCGCACCGCGCGCTTCTGTCCCTGCGCGTTGGTGAACCAGAAACTGTTGACGCTGTTGAAGGTGGTGTTGGCCCAGCTGCTGGTCCACGGTGCGCTCTTGGCCCACTGCTGGAAGGCCTGTGCGCTGGGGTATCTGGCCAGCACGGCCGCCATCTTCTGCGGGTCGGGCTTGCCGGTGGCCGGATCCGGAATCTGCGCGCGGGTCTGCTCGTAGAACGCCTCGGCGGTGGGCACGGCGAAGAACGGGAAGCTGTTCATCGCCATCCGCCATTCCTGCCCGTCATCGCCCACCAGCTGCACGGCGATGCTGCGCACGCGCGCGCTGCCATCGGCGCCGTGCGGATCGCCGCCGCCGATCGACAGCCGGCCCAGCACCGGAACCTTCGCCTGCGAGAACACCCGTGCGCTGGACAGCGTGGGCGCCTGTGCGCTGGGTTCGAACCAGCCGCTCACGCACACCCCTTTGCTGTGCGCGCGGCGGAAGCCGGGATGTGCAGGGCCGGTGGCCTCGATGGTGTCGGTGAAGCGCTGTGCGGTCAGCCGGTCGCGGCCGATCCAACCGGCCAGCCAGGCGAAGGCGAGGGCAACGATGCCCAGGATCAGTGCGATCAGCGCGATCCAGGGCAAGGGCGAATGCCGGCGCGGCGCGCCCGGCTCCTGGCCGGCGCGGGTGTAGCGGAAGAGCGACATGGTCGGAGTCCTGCCTTCACGGATGTGTGGGTGGGCGACCACACCATCCTCGCAGAACCCGGCCGGGGCCGAAATTCAATTTTTCGTCAGATTTGCAGGTTGATGCAGTGCCGACCAAGGTCGGCACCCACCGGCATGGGCAGCGCCGGGCCATGCCCGGCGGCTCCATCAGCCGTAACGTGCCTTCAGCATCGTCCAGGCCGAACGCAGGGCCAGGGCTTCGCCACCGGCCGGGCGGCCCGGGCGCTCGCCATCGTTCCAGGCATACACGTCCAGATGTGCCCAGCGCTGTCCGTCTTCCAGGAAGCGTTCCAGGTACAGCGCGGCGGTGACCGAGCCGGCCATGCGCGAACCGGCGTTGGCCAGGTCGGCGATGCCGCTGCTCAGGTAACGCAGGTACGGGCGCCACAACGGCATGCGCCACACCGGGTCACGGGTGGCGTCGCCAGCCTGCAGCCACTGCTGGGCGAGCGTGTCATCGTTGCTGAACAGCGCCGGCAGGTCCGGGCCCAGCGCGATGCGTGCCGCGCCGGTCAGCGTGGCGAAGTCCAGCACCAGGTCCGGCTTCTGCTCACCGGCGAACGTCAGCGCGTCGCACAGGATCACCCGGCCTTCGGCATCGGTGTTGTCGATCTCCACGCTCAGGCCCTTGCGGGTGGCGATCACTTCGCCCGGACGGAAGGCATCCGGGCCGATCGCATTTTCCACCGCCGGTACCAGCAGGGTCAGGCGCACCGGCAGCTGCTGGGCCATCACCAGCCCGGCCAGGGCCAGCGCGTGTGCGGCGCCGCCCATGTCCTTCTTCATGTTGCGCATGCCATCGGCCGGCTTGATGTCCAGGCCGCCGGTATCGAAGCACACGCCCTTGCCGACCAGTGCCAGCGCCGGGTCGGTCTCCTTGCCCCAGCGCAGCACGATCAGCCGCGGCGCACGGTGCGAGGCACGGCCCACCGCATGGATGGCCGGGAAGTTCTGCGCCAGCAGTTCGTCGCCGGTGATGGCTTCCACCTGCGCGCCATGCGCTTCAGCCAGGGCACGCGCGGCGTCTTCCAGCTGCTGCGGGCCCATGTCTTCGGTCGGCGTGTTGACCCAGTCACGCACGCGCAGGCTGGCGGCGATCAGGTCGGCCACTTCGCCGGTCGGTGCAGCCACCAGCTGGGCCGGCGCGCGGTTGCGCTTGCGGTAGCGGTCGAAGCGGTAGCTGCCCAGGCCCCAGCCCAGCTGCAGCAGCGCCTGCTCGGCGGCCGGCAGTTCGCTGGCCAGCTGCCACACGCTACCTTCCGGCAGGGCATGCGGTGCATGGGCGTAGCTGTAGGCATCGGCACGATCACCGACGCCGATCACCGCGCCAGCCAGGCCATCGGCGCCGGGCAGCAGCGCAACCGAATGCGCGCCCGCAGTGAAGCCCTGCGACTTCAACCACGCCTGGGTGGCAGCAGATTGGCTGTTCTTCCACGCCTCGAACTGGCTGCGGTCCAGCACGTGCAGCGGCAGTGCGGCGGTGGTGTCGGCGGTGAAGCCAGTGATCTCGCTCATGCGTCAGGTACTCCGGGATGCGTCAGCGTCGGCGGCGTCGAGGTTGGCATCGAGCCAATCGGCCAGGCCGGTGAGGGTGTCGAACTGCAGGTCAGGCTGCAGCTGCGGATGGTTCCAGGTGGCCGCTTCGCGGTTGATCCAGCAGCCGCGCAGGCCGGCAGCCATCGCGCCGGCCACGTCCATCTCGACGTGGTCGCCCACGTGCAGCACCTGCGCCGGGGCGACGCCCAGGCGGTCGCAGGCAGCGTGGAAAATGCTCGCTTCCGGCTTGGCCGCGCCATGCTCGCGCGCGCCCAGCTGGAAGCTGAAGTGATGGGCCAGGCCGATCCGTTCCAGATCGGCGTTGCCGTTGCTCAACGCGGCCACCGGCACCCGCGCGGCGATACGCGCCAGTGCGTCCAGCGCATCGGGGTAGCACTCCACCTGGTTGCGCGCGGCGTAGAACACTTCATACGCCGGTTCCAGAAGATCCAGGCTGGCGCCACTGTTTTCCAGCGCCTCCTGGATCGTCAGCCGGCGCAGCGCGCTCAGGTCGAAATGCAGGTGGGGGTTGTCGCGGAACGAGCGCTCGCGCAGTTCGCGCAKGGCCGCCACCGGATACATCGCGGCGGTGGCGGGGCTGTGTTCGCGCATCCAGTCGAACAGGACCTGGTCGATGCGGGCGCCGATCGGAGCGAACGGCCACAGCGTATCGTCGAGGTCGAGGGTGATGGCAAGGACAGGGAATTTCACCCCGCCATTCTACGCCTGCCCGCGCGGGCTTTCATGCGCGCGGCGGGCAGGCGCCGCCGCCGTCAGTGGCTGCGCAGGTCGTAGGAGCAGTACAGGACGGTCTGGCCATCGACGCGATCGACGCTCAGGTCATGCCTGCCCACTTCGCGCCGGTAGCCACCGGCCACCGGCGGCGGCATCTTCGCCAAGGCGGCGACCTTGCTGATTTCCGCGCTGCCGAAGTACGCCGTGTAACTGTCCACGCCATCCTCGCCGCTGGAGCCGTCGTAGGAAGTCACATGGGTCACCGGCAGGCCAAGCACCATCAGCGGCGAGGCCAGTGTGTAGCCGTCGTCGTACTCGTCCCTGGTCTTGGCCCCGGCGGGCATCAGCACCTTGGCCATGGCATCGAACTGTTCGGGCGTGAGATGGCGCTGGCAGGTGATGGCCTCCACCAGCTGGGTGCGGGCCACTTCCGCACTGGGCGGGGCGGCGGCGAAGGCGGGGGCGGCCAGGCAGGTCAGGGCGAGGCATCGACGCGCGAAAGAGAACATGGGGAGGGTTCCATCCTGGGAAAAAGCGGGCGCATATTCTGCCAGCCTTCGCCGTCCCACCGTTCCTCTCCCCGCACGCCCGTCGATGGAGCGCGCCTCACTCCAGCAGCCGCGCCCAGCCGTGCATGCCGTCCAGCCGCGCCAGCACCAGCTTGATGCAGACCAGCAGCGGCACCGCCAGCAGCAGGCCGATCATGCCCCAGGCCCAGCCGAACACCATCAGCGCCAGGATCAGCACCAGCGGTGACAGTTTCATCTGCCGACCAAGCACGATCGGCGTCACCAGCTGCCCTTCCAGGGTATGCAGGGCCAGGTAGGCGGCCGCAGGCAGCAGTGCCTGCAGCGGGTCGCGGAACTCGACAAAGCCCATCAGCAGCATCAATGCGACGCCGAGCAGCGGACCGACATAGGGCGCGAAATTCAGCAGCGCCGCCACGGTTCCCCACAGCAGCGCCTCCTGCAGGCCGATGCCCAGCAGCATCAGCACCCCGGCCAACAGCAGGCCGACCACCGTGTTGATCACGCTGATGGTCAATACGTAGCGCGACACCTCATGCTCGATCGAGCGCAGGATGTCACTGGTGAAACGCTGCTGCTGCCGGTTCGGGAACAGGGCGATCGCTGCACGCTGCAGGCTCTGGCCGTAGATCATGAAGAACAGCGTCAGCAGCACGACGGCCAGCACCGAGGCGGCCAGCCGCGGCGCACGGGTGAGCATCCGGTAGGGGTCGTCCAGCTGGGTGCGGATCACCTGCACCTTGCGGTTGCCGTCGCCGCCGGCCACGCGCGCGAAATTCTCTGCGGCCTGGTTGGCCTGCTGCACCGGCTTGGTCAGGTCCTGCACCTGGCGCGCAACCTTGCGCAGCTGCTGCGGTGCTTCCTGTGCCCAGTCCATCGCCGGGCCGATCAGCTGCACCGCCAGCGCACCGGTCACGCCCAGGCCGGCGCCCAGCACCAGCAGGGCGCCGAGCGCGCGCGGAATCCACAGCTTCTGCAGCAGGCGCAGGATGGGGTTGCCGACTAGGGCGAAGAACATCGCCAGCAGGACCGGCAGGATGATGTCCTGCGCCGCCCACAGGGTGAACGCCACGGCCAGGGTCGCCAGGATCACCAGCGACATCGGGCCACGTGGGCGCGAGGGCGGCGGCAGGGGTGCGGACTCGTCCGGCGCAGGCGACGACGGGGACAACAGGGACTCGCTCATCGACGCACCGACCAGAAAGAGAAGCCCATTATCGGCCCGCCGCGATCAACGCGGCGGGTAAGGTTCGTCAACGTTCGGACATCTCGGTCGCCGCTTCGGCCGGACGGGGCTCACGCAGCTCGGGCTCGGCCACCGGGCGTGCTGCCGGTCGTGCCGCAGCGGCGGGTGGCGGCCCGGCCGCCTCATCCACCTGGTCGGCGGCATCGTCTGCGGTTTCCGCCGCCTGCGCCGCCACCACCGAAGCAAACGCGGCCTGGGCGCTGGCGAACAGGCTGGACACCGAACCGACCATCTGCAGCCAACGCGCTCCGTTGACCTTGCCCGGAACCTCCAGCTTGCCGGCGATGAATCCGCCGGCCAGACCCACCACCACGATGCGCAGTGGCGACCAGCCCTGTCGCCAGACCTGGCTGAGCACGTTCCAGTGGTCCTGGGTCTCGCCGAGGCGCACGGCCATCACCTGTTCGCAACGTTTCACACGCCGCTGCAGTGCACCGAACTTCATGGCTTGCCCTCCGGGATCTGCACGCCGGCATCGGGATCATCATCGGTGGGCTCATCGAACAGGCCCAACCGGGACAACTGACGCCGGGTGGCGTGCATGCCGGTGTGGTGGAAGAAGTAGGAAACGCGCCAGATCGCATAGCCGGTGACGGCCAGGCTCAGCAGCGAGGTGATCAGCAGGGCCTGCAGCCAGCTCAGGCCGAAGCTCTGCAGCAGGGCGATGAGGGTGGCGGCCAGCAACAGCCAGGCCGACGCACCGAACACGATGGCGACGCCGGCCCAGGCCAATGCGCGGCCGAATGCGCTGCGCGCCAGCGCGAAGTCCGCCGACGCCAACCGGCGCAGCGAACGCAGTGAGTGCTTGGCCGAATCGGCAGTCGCCTGGCCGGCTGCGCCGACCTGGCGGATGCTTTCGTCCAACGGCGGCGTGGCCGCCGGATCAGGACGTTGCGTGGTGTCTTCGCTCACGCCGCAGCTTACTTGTCGCTGCCGCGGGCCAGCTTGGCGATGATCCAGCCGGTAGCGAAGGCCACGCCGAACGAGGCCAGCGGACGTTCGCGGATCAGCTCAGCAGCGCTGTCGATCAGGTCCTTGCCCTTGTCCATCAGCGCGTCGACCTGTTCCTTGGCGGCGGCACCACCGAACTCGGCAGCAGCCAGGCCCGACAGCGCGCTGTCGGAAAGTTCAGCCTTGACGTTGGCCTTGCCGATGCGCAGTTCATCGGTCGCGGCGCCGGTAGCGCCCTTGATCGCACCGCCGGCAGCGCTGGCGGCCTGCTTCAGGTGGGAACCGGCTTCACCCAGGTGGTCCTTCAGGTTCTCGGTATTGGTGGGGCTCATCGAATCACTCCTGTTGCGATGGGGGAACGGGCGATCGGCGCTTGGCCGACCTGGACGTACAGCAATAGCATCACGTGGGTATAGGGGGCGTTACGGCCAGGCGATCAGCGCATCACCAACTGGCCCTGCTGCTGGCCATTGTTGCGCAGCACGCGCAGCACCAGGGTGGGCGGGCGCTGCTGGAAATTGGCGCGCCAGCTGGCCAGGTCGGCGAACTCGCCCACCGTGGCGTCGGTGATGATGTCGCCCTGCTGCAGGCCATTGGTCGCGGCGCGGCTGCCGCGCTTGACCTCGCTGACCAGCACGCCGCCCACGCCAGACTGACGCAGCGATTCGGGCAGGTCGACGAAGCTGGCACCGGTCAGGCGCGGGTCCAGGCTCTCGCCGCTGACCACGCGCGCCTGTTCCTTCAGCGTTGCCTTGATCTGCAGCGGCTTGCCTTCGCGGCGAACGTCCAGAGTCAGCACGCTGCCCACCGCCGCCAGGCCTTCCACGTTGTGCAGTGCTTCGGCACTGTCCACGCGCTGGCCGTTGGCCGATACCACCACGTCGCCCGGCTTCAGTCCTGCGGCGGCACCGGCCGAACCGGCCAGCACGCGGGTTACCAGGGCGCCACGGGTTTCGCCCAGGCCCAGGCCCTGCGCGATCTGCGCGCTCAGGTTCTGGCTTTCGATGCCCAGCGTGCCGCGCACCACCACACCATGCTTGACCAGCTGGTCGACCACGCTGCGGGCCAGGTTCGACGGAATCGCCAGGCCCAGGCCGATGTTGCCGGCCATGCTGCCCTGCGGGTTGAAGCTGGCGGTGTTGATGCCCACCAGCTGGCCCTGCAGGTTGACCAGTGCGCCACCGGAATTGCCGGGGTTGATCGATGCATCGGTCTGGATGAAGTTCTGGTAGCCCAGCCCGCGGATGCCACTGCGGCCCACCGCCGAGACGATGCCCGAGGTGACCGTCTGGCTGAAACCGAACGGATTGCCGATGGCGACCACGAAGTCGCCCACCCGCAGCTGGTCGCTGTTGCCCAGCTTGATGTCGGTCAGGTTCTGCGCCGGAATGCGGATCAGCGCGATGTCGGTGTCGCGGTCCGAGCCGAGGAACTCGGCCTTCACCGTGCGCCCATCGGCCAGTGTCACCTGCACGTCATCAGCGTTGTCGATGACGTGGTGGTTGGTCAGCACCAGGCCTTCGGTGGCATCGATGATGACGCCCGAACCGAGTGACTCGTTGATCCGCTCCTGCGGGATGTCCGGGAACAGGCGGCGGAAGAACGGGTCGTTGAAGAACGGGTTGCGTACCCGCACCACCTGCTTGGTGTTGACGCTGACCACCGCCGGCATCGCCTTTTCCAGCATCGGTGCAAGCGAAGGCACCGCCTGCCCGGCGACCGCGGCCGGCAGCGCTGCGGAGGTGGGCAGTACCGCCGGCAGCGGAGCGGCATCGGCACGGTTGTCCAGGTGCGCATTGAGGCCGGTGGCAACGAAGCCGCCGAAGGCAGCGGCGATTGCGAGCGTAAGCAGGGTGGGAAGCGGTCGCATGGGAGTCGGTTCGCAGGCTGAGGTTGGGGCCGTTGACGCATACGGTAGAACAAGCTGAATGAGTGTGTCGCGATCTGGATAAATGCCCCATGAAAATCCGACCCTCACCGCAGGCGCCGGAAAGCTGACGCGCGCACCACAACGCTGTTCGCGACAGCCGCGAGCGAGTGCCGCAAGGCACGCCGGCAGCGCCCTGATACACCGCGACACTTGCGCAGTTCCGCGCATCCCGACCTTGCGATGACGCTCAGTGCTGCGCGGATGTGTGGCTGCTGCCAGTGCCTGCATCGGCACGCCAGCAGCAGGCAGGCTGCGCAGCACACTGCTTAAAAAAAGGGATTTCCTGACTGCGGGGCACGTCCGCCGCCGCTATCGCTTACTCCAGTTGCGTCGCACAGGATGCGATTGGCCGGCCGTGCCCGTTCCACGATAGCCATTGTCGGTATAGCATCGCCCCGTTTTGACAATCCAGGCCCCTAGGAGGGCAACATGAGCAACGGTAATGGTGTGTCGGTCGTGACCGACGCCGTCGAGAACGTGAAAGAAACCGCCACCAACGTCGGCGAGACCATCGCCCACGCCGCCGAAGACGCAGTGAAGTCGGTCAAGAAGACCGTCAAGCGCGCCCGCAAGGCTGCCACCACCCGCGTCGCCAAGGCCAAGAAGGTCGTGGCCAAGGTCGAGAAGACCGTTGCCAAGAAGGCCGAGAAGGCTGCCAAGTCGGTCGGCAAGACCGTTGCCAACGCCAAGAAGAAGCTGGAAGCGGCCAAGAAGAACGCCAAGGCCGAAGCTGCTGCCCTGAAGAAGGAAGTGGCCAAGAAGAAGGCGGCTGCCGGCAAGACCGTGACCAAGAAGGTTGCTGCTGCCAAGAAGACCACCAAGGCTGCCGGCAAGAAGGTCGCTACCGTGAAGAAGGCCGCCACCAAGAAGGTTGCGACCGCCAAGAAGGCTGTGGCCAAGAAGACCGCTGCTGCCAAGAAGGTTGTCGGCAAGAAGGTCGCTACCGCCAAGAAGGCTGTGGCCAAGAAGACCGTGGCCGCCAGGACGGTCGTCGGCAAGAAGGTCGCTACCGCCAAGAAGGCTGCGGCCAAGAAGACCGTCGCTGCCAAGAAGGTCGTCGGCAAGAAGACTGTCGCTGCCAAGAAGGTCGTCGGCAAGAAGACCGTCGCTGCCAAGAAGGTCGTCGGCAAGAAGACCGCCACTGCCAAGAAGGTTGTCGGCAAGAAGACCGCTGCTGCCAAGAAGGTTGTCGGCAAGAAGGTCGCTGCTACCCGCAAGACGGTCGCCAAGAAGGCTGCACCGCTGAAGAAGGCCGTGGCCAAGAAGGCTCCGGCCAAGAAGGCCGTGCGCAAGGCTGCCAAGCGCAAGTAATCGCGCGTGGTTTGAAGGCCCTTCCGCTCATCGGGCGGGAGGGCCTTCTGCGTTTTCGGGGGGGGGGACTGATCATTGCCTGGCGTGGATCTGCGGCAGCAGCCTGGGGCAAGATGAAGGTCTTCCGCAGGAGCCCTGACCATGCGCGGCATCGATTTCAGTTCCTGGCAGGGCGTGCTGTCCACCCTGGCCGGGTTGGTCCTGATCACCCTGCTCGGCGTGGGCATCCGCCTGCTGGTGATGCAGACCCTGCAGCAGCGCCGCGAACGAGAGAATCGGCAGATCAATGAGCGGCTGCGTACCTTGATGGCGGCCTACAAGACGCTGGGCGGCTCCTTCACCGGTGAGCTGGGGGTCGATCCAACCCACCTGCGCGACCTGCGCCAGCGGGCCCACGAAGAAGGCATCGCCGAGCCGGGCTCGGATCGGGCCCGGCGCATCCGCGATGCGGTCGAAGCGGCCTTGTCGGACATCCTGCTGCTGGGCACCGACGAGCAGGTACGGCTGGCCGCGCGCGCTGCCAGTGAACTGGCACAGGGGCGTGCGGTGCACACACACGAACTGGTGATCTCGCTGCGCGACTTCGTCCGCGAGGCGCTGGACCTTGCGCCGGTACCGGCCGACCTGGAGATCCCGCGCCAAGGGCCTACCCGCCCTGCGGGCAGCGGTGGCGGAAGTGGCAAGGGCCGCAACGAGGGCGACGCCAAGGGCGGTCGCACCGGTGGAGGTGGCGGCGGTGGCGGCGGCATGGGTGCCGGAATGGGCGGGCTGGGTGTTGGTGCCGGTGCTGCGCTGGGTGCCGGCCACGCGGCCGGTGAGGATGAAGCGGGCGCCCGCTGAGGACGCCCGCCCGGGTCAGCGCTTGAGTTCGAAGATCGGCTCGAATCCGCCGTAGATCATCCGTGCACCGTCGAACGGCATGGGATTCTTCGACGGGTCCAACCGCGGGTCTTCCATCATTTTCTGCATGCCTGCATCGCGGGTGGCCTTGTCCGGCCACTCGATCCAGGAAAACACCACGGTCTCCTCCGCCGTGGCTTTCACCGCGCCGAAGAAGTCGGTGGTCTTGCCGTGCGGCACGTCATCGCCCCAGCACTCGACCACGCGCAGCGCGCCGTGTTCGAGGAACACCACGTCGCCGCTGCGCGCGTGGGCGAGGAACTTCTCCTTGTTGGCGGTGGGCACCGCCAGGACGAAACCATCGATGTAGCTCATCGCTTGCCTCCGGAATGGACCGTGCCAGGTGCACGGCCTTCATTGAGTCGACGCTTCAGGGCGCGGCAAATCGACATCGATTGCCGCGCCATTGAATCGAAGCGCGTGCGCGTACCGCGCGCGTATGCCTGAGCCTTGCTGAATCAATGCAAAAAATTCAGCAATGCGAAGACCGCTGTTTTCAGGGAGCGTTGTGGCGAATAACGGAGAATTTACATTYCCGATGCGATGGCGCCCTGGCGCTGCTGCACACCATAAGAAAGTAAAGGTGTACCCCCATGAAGAATTCGCTGATTGCTCTGGCTCTGGCCGCTGCCCTGCCGTTCACCGCTTCGGCCGCCGAGAACCTGTCCTACAACTACGCCGAGGCTGACTACGCCAAGACCGACGTTGACGGCATCAAGGCTGATGGCTGGGGCGTGAAGGGTTCCTACGGCTTCCTGCCGAACTTCCACGCTTTCGGCGAGTACAGCCGTCAGGAAGTCGACCACACCAACATCAAGGTTGACCAGTGGAAGGTCGGTGCCGGCTACAACGTCGAAATCGCTCCGTCGACCGACTTCGTTGCCCGCGTCGCCTACCAGAAGTTCGACCAGAAGCACGGCCTGGATTTCAACGGCTACAGCGCTGAAGCCGGTATCCGTACCGCGTTCGGTGCCCACGCTGAGGTCTACGGCCTGGTCGGTTACGAAGATTATTCGAAGAAGCACGGCGTCGACATCGACAGCCAGTGGTACGGCCGTCTGGGTGGTCAGGTCAAGCTGAACCAGAACTGGGGCCTGAACGGCGAGCTGAAGATGAACCGCCACGGCGACAAGGAATACACCGTCGGCCCGCGCTTCAGCTGGTAATTGCATCTACGGCGCGCCCGCGCGCTGTTCGTGCTGAAACAGGCCCGGCATTGCCGGGCCTGTTGCGTTGTGGGAATCAGAACAGAGTCTGACTGCGATGCGCGGCGTCATGTTGCATTGCAATGAATTGGATTCCGCCACCGCCAGTGGCGGCCTACGGTGGATATCCCGTGCTGCCGGATACACCGCGATGCCGCCCGTACTCCCACCGCTGCTCCCCGACCGGCCGCGCCGTCTGGCGCTGCTGGATCCGCATCCGGTGCTGCGGCTGGGGGTGGAAGTGCTGCTGCACCAGCACAGCGGCGTGCACGTGCGCGGCAGCTACGCCAACGAAGATGACCTGGTGGAACTGCTGCAACGCGAACCCGGCTGCGTTGACCTGCTGGTGATCGATGCGCTGCCGCTGGGGGATCTTGGCGACGGGTTGCAGCTGCTGCGCGGATTGTCCCGGCGCTGGCCCAGCCTGCCGATACTGGTGCTGTCGGCGCACTGCAATGCCAGCACCGTGGCCACGACGATGCAGGCCGGCGCACGCGGCTTCCTGTCCAAGGCGACCACGCCGGAAATGCTGCTGCGCGCGGTGGACGTGGTGGCCCGCGGTGGGCGGTTCGTGCCCCCGGAGCTGCGCACGCAGCTGAATCGATCGCGCGCGCGGCGCATGTCGGCGCCCAGCCTGACGCCACTGAGCCGGCGTGAACGCGAAGTGCTGCGGCTGGTGCTGCAGGGGTGCAGCACCGGCGAAGTGGCCCGGCGCTTCCAGCGCTCGGCCAGCACGATCAGCACGCAGAAGAAAGCGGCCTACCAGAAGCTCGGCATCCGCAGCGATGTCGAACTGTTCCGCATCCGCCACCTGCTGGAGTGTGGCTGACGGGCGCGCTTACTCGCCCTGGTACTGCTTTTCCTCGACCAACGCCGAACCGGCAACACGGTTGATCTCGTTCTTCACCTGTACGCGTTCGCCGTTGGTGCCGTACACGCCGCGCGCCAGCTGGATGAACGCCTCGTCGAATACCTGCGCCGCTTCCTTGTCGCGCAGCTGGTCCTGGATCTCCCACATGCGCTCGTTGATGGCCTTCAACTGCGTCTTCAGCGCGGCCAGTGCCGGCTGCGCGTCAAGCTGCTGCTGCAGCAGCGGCAGCAGGCCGTCAAGCTCGGTGCGCACGTTGGCCAGCTTGGTCGCATCGTCGATGCGCTCGGCCTTGATCTCGAGAATGGTGATCTTGTCGATCAGCTCGCCGATCGATACCGGGGTCAGGATGGCGTCCACGTGGTTGGTTCCTGGAAATAGGCCCGCATGATACCGCGCCCACCGYAGCGCGGATTTACGCTGAATTTGCGCTGGCACGGCAGCATCGCCATCGAACCGTTACGGCCMTGCCATCGACACTGCCGTCCCGGCGGACAGACCGCCTTCGACGAGGAAGTGAGTGCAGTGAAGAGCAAGGGGATGATCATGGCCAGCGCGGCCGCACTGGCGGGGCTGCTGTGCGCCGGCAGCGTGCAGGCGCAGGTGCAGGTGAGTGGCACGGCGGCATTGACCAGCGACTATGTCTGGCGCGGCAGTTCGCAGAGCGAGGGCGATCCGGCCGCGCAGGTGGGGGCAAAGGTGACGGTGGGTTCGGGCTGGTATGCCAGCGCATGGGGATCGAATGTCTCGTTCACGCCGGACAGCGGGGCACGCAGCGAGTTCGATCTCGTCGCCGGCTGGTCCGGCGCGCTGTCGCCGGACTGGAGCCTGGATGCGAACCTCACCCGGTATGTCTATCCGGGCACTGGCCGCGCACTGGACTGGACCGAACTCAATGTCACCACCACCTGGAAGCAACGCGCCTGGCTGCAGGTTGCCCACTCCAACGATGCCCTGGCCGGCGGCCGTCGCGGCACCTACGCACAGCTGGGCGTGCGGGTGCCGTTGAACGAGCGCGTGCGGTTGGAAGCGGCGGTGGGGCAGTACTGGCTGGCCACCGCGCAGGGGCCGGACTACCTGCATGGCCAGCTCAGTGCCATTGCCACGTTGACGCCGGCCTGGGAACTGCGCGCCACCGTGCATGACACCGACAGCGCCGCCAAGCGTCTGTTCCCGGGCAATGCCGGTGGACGCTGGGAACTGGCGCTGCAGGGCAGCTTCTAGTCGGCCGACGCGGCCTGGCGTGCGCGCCAGGCACTGGGCAGCCACACCAGCAGGGCCAGTACCGCCACCGCGGTACCGGCCACGCACACGCCGGTCCAGCCGAAACGCTGGTAGACCTGTGCCGACAGCAGCGAGCCCAGCGAACCCCCGATGAAATAGCCGGTCATGTAACCGGCATTGAGGCGGTTGCGTGCCTCCGGCTGCAGTGCGTAGATCAGGTTCTGGTTGCTGACATGCAGCAGCTGCGCGGCCAGGTCCAGCACCACCACGCCGACCAGCAGCGCCAGCAGCGAATACGCCGACAGCCCCAGAGGCAGCCAGGACAGCAGCAACAGCACCAGCGCAATGGCCGTGGCCCGGCCGGTCTGGCCACGATCCGACATGCGCCCGGCAAGGCCGGCAGCCAGCGTACCGGCGGCACCGACCAGCCCGAACAGGCCGATGGTGGCGTCGCTGTAGGCATACGGCGGCTGCGCCAGCAGGAAGGCCAGTGGCGTCCAGAAGATCGCGAACATCGCAAAGCTGCACGCGCCGAGCAGCGTGCGCTGGCACAGCACCGGTTCCTGCACGAACAGCGTGCCGATCGAGCGCAGCAGCGCGAAGTAGCTCAGCCCGGCGCTGTGGTGGAAACGCGGCAGGCCGCGCTGCAGGGCCAGCGCGGTCAGCACCAGCGTTCCTGCAGCGATCGCATAGACCAGGCGCCAGTCGCCCAGGCTCGACAG
This sequence comes from Stenotrophomonas sp. 05L414_2, assembly GCF_056397905.1. Classification (NCBI taxonomy): domain Bacteria; kingdom Pseudomonadati; phylum Pseudomonadota; class Gammaproteobacteria; order Lysobacterales; family Lysobacteraceae; genus Stenotrophomonas; species Stenotrophomonas sp. 05L414_2. The sequence goes on along the minus strand of NZ_JBFTOJ010000001.1, from coordinate 27,102 downwards.
CAGCCCGGCCACGGTGCGTGCCAGCAGGATGCCCAGCAGCAGCCCGCTCATCAGCGTGCCGACCACGCGGCCGCGATGCTCCGGTGCGGCCAGGGTGGCGGCGAACGGCACCAGCACCTGCGCCACCACCGAGAACAACCCGGTGATCGCGGTACCGGCCAGCAGCCATGGCAACGACGGCGCGCACGCGCTGATCACCAGCCCGCTGGCCGACAGCAACGTCATCACCACGATCAGCCGGCGGCGCTCGAACAGGTCACCCAACGGCACCAGCAGGATCAGGCCAGCGGCGTAGCTCAACTGCGCAGCGGTCACCACCATGCCGACCTGGCCGAAAGGCACGCCGAAGGCATCGGCGATGGTATGCAGCAACGGCTGCGCGTAGTAATTGCTGGCCACCGCGACGCCGGTGGCGACCGACATCAACAGGATCTGCCAGCGCTGCAGGGGAGGAAGGGAAGGAGACACGCGATGTTCCGTGAAGCAGGGCAGCACAGTGTCTGCCTGCTGCGGTCATGATGGAAATGAATCATCATCATCGCTGTCATCTGGAATTGAGATACGGGTGTGAACCTGAAGCAGCTCGAGTTCGCCGTGGCCCTGGCTGAAGAGGGCAACTTCACCCGTGCGGCCGCGCGCTGCCACGTCGTGCAGTCGGCCCTGAGCCATCAGATTGCCCATCTGGAGCAGGAGCTGGGCACGGTGTTGTTCGAGCGGCTGCCGCGCCAGGTGCGCGCCACCGCGGCGGGAGAGGCGTTGCTGGTGCACGCCCGGCAGGTGCTGGCCAGCCTGCGCCACCTGCGTGCCGACGTCGCTGCCGTCAGTGGTGACGTGCGCGGACTGCTGGCGATCGGGCAGATCTCGTCGCTGACCGGCGTCGACGTGGTGGCCATGCTGGCTGCCTTCCAGCAGCAGCACCCGCAGGTGGAGTTCCAGTTGCGGGTGGACAAGAGCGAGACCCTGCTGCAGCAGGTGCAGTCGCGCGCACTGGACGTGGCGCTGGTGGGGCTGGCGCCGTCGGCCCATCTGGAGGGCGYCTGCCACCAGATGCTGCAGGAAGAGGATCTGGTGGCCGTGCTGGCGCCGCAGCATCGGCTGGCCACGCGCCAGCGGTTGCCGTTGGCGGCGCTGCAGGATGAGGCCCTGGTCGATTTCCCGCGGGGGACCGGCGCGCGCCGGCAGACCGATGATGCGTTCGCCGCAGCGGGCCTGCCGCATCAGGTGCGTTTCGAGGTCAACCTGATGGAACTGGTCGAGCGCTTCGTCCGCCACGGCCTTGCGGTGGGCATCGTGCCAGTGCGGATCGCCGACGGTTTTGAAGGGGTGGTGCAGGTGCCGCTGCAACCGACCCCGACCCGGCGCGTACATCTGGTCTGGCAGCGCCTGCCGACGCCGGCCGCACGCGCCTTCGTCGACGCCGTGCTCAGCTGCGCAGGCGCAGGCTCAGGCCCTTGAGGAAGTTGCGCAGCATCTGGTCCAGGCAGCGCCGGTAGTTCTTGTGGCCGGGCTGGCGGAACAGCGCGCCGAGTTCGGATTTGGAGACGTTGAAGCCGATGCTGGTGAAGATCTCCATCATGTCGACATCGCGCAGCTGGAAGGCCACGCGCAGCTTCTTCAACACCAGGTTGTTGTCGATGCGGGTTTCCACCGCGCGCGGCGCCTGGCCCTCATCGTGACCGCGCAGGTGCAGGATCAGGCCATCGAGGAAGTGCGCCAGCGCACTGTCGCTCATCGGCTGGAAACCCGGCTCGTCTTCACGCAGCAGCCAGGCCTTGGCCTGGTCGACATCCACTTCGAACGCCGGATCGGCCATCTGGCACAGGGTCACCACGTGGTGGTCGCCGAGGTCCAGGGAGTAGCGCACGCTGCGCAGTACATCATTATTGATCATGGCCCATTGTACCGGCCCTGCGGCTGTAACCGGACTGTCACCGGATTGCAGCATCGTGAGCGCTGTTCTGCAGAGACCCTCTCCGATGCGCCGGTACCTCCTTTCCGTTCTGCTGGCCGCCAGCAGCTTCGCCGCCACCGCCCAGGACCGTTTCGTGCCCGTGGAGCAGCGTCTCAGCGCGGCCCAGCTGGCCGAAGTGGGCCTGGACGCGACCCAGCTGCAGACCCTGAACCGCGTGCTGCGCGAGGCCGAGGCATCTACGCCCGTACCCACGCGGGCGGCGGTTGCGGCCAACACCGGCGCGCCGTTGCCGGCCAACGTTCCCGCCCCGGCGGCGATGCACCTGGGCCTGGAAGAGGGGCCAGTCAGCGCGCGCGTGGTCGGCGACGTCGCGGGTTGGCAGCCGGGCTCGGTGTTCACCCTCGACAACGGTCAGCAGTGGCAGGTGATGAAGGGCCAGATGAAGCTGCGCAAGACCCTGCAGGCACCGCAGATCGAGGTGATTCCGGGTATCGCCGGACGCTGGTTCCTGCAGGTCGACGAAGATCTGCCGAAGGCACGCGTGTTCCGCCTGCGCTGACCGCGCGCACCGCAGCGGGCCGATCAGGCAACGCAGCCGTGGGCCGACGGTGCCAGAATGGCGGTCTGGTTTCCCACGGAGTTGTCTGATGACCCGAACCGTCCTGATTACCGGCGCCACTTCCGGCTTCGGCGCCGCTGCCGTACACCGCTTCGCCCAGGCGGGCTGGAAAGTGATCGCCACCGGCCGTCGCAGCGAACGCCTGCAGCCGCTGGTCGAGCGCTACGGCAAGGAGGTGGTGCACGCGGCCGTGTTCGACGTGCGTGATCCGGTCGCGATGGAAGCGGCACTGCTGGCGCTGCCGCCGGCCTTCGGTGACATCGATCTGCTGGTCAACAATGCCGGTCTGGCCCAGGGCACCGCGCCGGCGCAGAGCGCCAGTCTGAAGGACTGGACGACGATGATCGACACCAACATCACCGCGCTGGTCACCCTGACCCATCGCCTGTTGCCGCAGCTGGTGGAGCGCAAGGGCGCCATCATCAACATTTCGTCGGTGGCCGGTGTCTATCCGTATCCGGGCGGCAACGCCTATGGCGGCACCAAGGCGTTCGTCAGCCAGTTCTCGCTGGGCCTGCGTTCGGACCTGCACGGTACCGGTGTACGCGTGACCACCATCGAGCCGGGCATGGCCGAAACCGAGTTCACCGTGGTCCGCACCCATGGCGACCAGGTTGCGTCGGACAAGCTGTACACCGGCGCCAACCCGATGACCGCCGAAGACATCGCCGAGCAGATCTTCTGGGTGGCGAGCCTGCCCCCGCACCTGAACATCAATCGCCTGGAACTGATGCCGGTCAGCCAGTCGTTCGCCGGTTTCCAGGTTGCCCGCGAGAGCTGATCCGCTGTCTGCAGCGTCGAGCCCGGCGCTGCACGGGCAAAAAAAAAGCCGGGCAATGCCCGGCTTTTTTCATTATGCCTGCACGCTTACTGCGCCTTGATCGCCATCGCCTGCAGGCCGGTGCCATCCAGCTTCTGCTTGGCTTCGGAAAGCTCACCGGCGGTGCCATAGGGCCCCATGCGTACGCGGTACACGGTCTTGCCGTTGATCTGCGCCGACTCCACGCGTGCGGCCAGGCCCATCATCGCCAGCTTGGCCTTGGTCGCTTCGGCATCGCCGGACGCGCCGAACGCACCGGCCTGCAGGATGTAGCGGGCGTTGTCGGCCGGTGCCGGGGCTGCTGCAGTGCTGGCGGTGGCCGGCGCGGTTTCGCTGCGTGCCGCAGGAGCGGCGGCAACGGTGCTGGTGCTGGCCGGCGCGGTGGTGGCCGCTGGCGCGGCGGTCGTCGGGCGTTCACTCACCGGCGTCGGCAGCGGACGGCTGGTGGCGGTCACCGGCGCGGTGCTGGCAACGCTCGCCGTCGCCGCAGGGGCTGCGGCCGCAACCGCCGCCGGCACGGGCTTGCCTTCCAGTGCGGCCTGCGCGCGCTGCGCTTCGGCCTTGCTCCGGCGCTGTTCCTCGGCGCGCGCGCTGGCGGCCAGTTCGGCGTCGGACATCTCCACTTCCTTGCCAGGCAGCAGGGTGTAGAAGTCGTACTGGGTGGCGGCCGGCTTTTCCGGCTCAGCCGGTTTCGGCGTGACCGGCTGTGCGGCCGGCTGGGTGCCGACATCGCCTTCGCCATCGGCCACCGGCGCCGGCTGCGCGTTCGGGTTCGGCTGCGGACCGGCGCGCAGGAAGCCATCGCCCTCGCCCTTGAACAGGTTCGGCGCCGCCAGGAACACCACGGCGGCGATCGCCACGCCGGCAACCAGCCACACCCATCCGGGCGTGCCTTGGCTGCTGTTGCGCCGAGCCTGTGTCTTGCCGCGTCGTGCTGCCATGTCTACTGCGTCTCCTGAGGCTTACATTTTTTCCGGGGCGGAAACGCCCAGGAGGTCGAGGCCGTTGGCCAGTACCTGGCGCGCCGCGCAGGCCAGGGTCAACTTGGCATTGCGATCGGTCGCGTCGTCCACCAGCACCGGCGTCCCGTGATACCACGTGTGGAAGGCGTGCGCCAATTCGCGCAGGTACTGCGCGACCAGATGCGGTTCCAGCGCCACGCCGGCCGCTTCCACCACTTCCGGATAACGCGAGATCTCGTTCATCAGGGCCAGCGATGCGTCATCGGCCAGGCGGCCCAGATTGGACAGGCCGGTGCCCTGTTCGTAGACCAGACCCTTCTCCTGCGCCTGGCGCAGCAGGCTGCAGACACGGGCATGTGCGTACTGCACGTAGAACACCGGGTTGTCGTTGCTCTGCTGACGGGCCAGGTCGATGTCGAAGGTCAGCTGTGAATCGGGCTTGCGTGCGATCAGGAACCAGCGGGTCGCGTCGCGGCCGGCTTCTTCGATGAGGTCGCGCAGGGTGAAGTAGCTGCCGGCACGCTTGGACAGCTTCACTTCCTCGCCGCCGCGCATGACGGTGACCATCTGGTGCAGCACGTATTCAGGCCAGCCCTGCGGGATGCCCACTTCCATGGCCTGCAGGCCGGCACGCACGCGCGCCAGTGAACCGTGGTGGTCCGCGCCCAGTTCGGTGATCGCGCGCTCGTAGCCGCGCTGCCACTTCGACAGGTGGTAGGCCACGTCCGGCACGAAGTAGGTGAAGGTGCCGTCGGACTTGCGCATCACGCGGTCCTTGTCGTCACCGAAGTCGGTGCTGCGCAGCCACAGCGCGCCGCCTTCCTCATAGGTATGGCCCGACGCCTGCAGCTTGGCCACTGCCTCGGCGACCTTGCCATCGGCGTACAGCGAGCTTTCCAGGAAGTAGATGTCGAAATCCACGCCGAACGCGGCCAGGTCCAGGTTCTGCTCGTTGCGCAGGTAGGCCACGGCGAAGCGGCGGATCGCCTGCAGGTCGTCCGGGTCCTTGGCGCCGACCACCAGGGTGCCTTCCAGGTCGACGCTGGCGCCGGACATGTAGGCACGTGCCACGTCGGCGATGTAGTCGCCGCGGTAGCCGCCTTCCGGCCAGCCTTCCTGGTCCGGGGCAATGCCCTTCACCCGGGCCTGGGTCGACAGCGCCAGGTTCTCGATCTGCACGCCGGCATCGTTGTAGTAGAACTCGCGCTTGGCATTCCAGCCGTTGGCATCGAGCACGCGTGCCACGCAGTCGCCGATGGCCGCGGCGCGGCCGTGGCCGACATGCAGCGGACCGGTCGGGTTGGCCGACACATACTCCACGCCTACCGTGCGGCCATTGCCGGACAGGTTGCGGCCGTAATCGGCGCCTTCCTTGATGACGGTGACGGCTTCACGCTGGTACGCGGCCGGCGCCAGGTGGAAATTGATGAAGCCGGGGCCGGCGATCTCGACCTTGCTGACGTCTTCGCTGCGCGGCAGTGCCTCGACCAGCGCCTGTGCCAGTGCGCGCGGATTGCTGCGCGCGGCCTTGGCCAGCAGCATCGCGGCGTTGGTGGCGAAGTCGCCATGGTCGCGGGTCTTCGGGCGCTCGACCACGAAGTCCGGCGGCAGGGAGTCGACGGGCAGGGTGCCATTGGCGCGCAAGGCTTCGATGCCTTGGCTGATCAGGGCGCGGAGGAGATTTTTCACGAGGCCTGCTGTGAGAATGAGCGGCGGAATCGCCCATTTTAGCGCAGATGCCGGCCTCAACGCTGACCGGGGCCTGCCTGCCAGGGCACGCGTCGCGGCGTGCTGCTGCGGGGCTCATCCGACCAGGCGGGCCTGGAGCGGTGGCAGAAGACCCCGTTCAGCAAACGAAACCGGACGCCCCTCGCCGACCACGAAGTGGTCCAGCAGGCGGATGTCGACCAGTGCCAAGGCCCGTTGCAGTTCCTCGGTGATCTGCGCGTCGGCGGCCGAGGGTTCCGGGTCGCCAGAGGGATGGTTATGGCTGAGGATGACCGCGGCGGCGTTGTGCAGCAGGGCTCTGCGCACTACTTCACGGGGGTAGACCGGGGCCGCGTTGATGGTACCGGCGAACAGTTCCTCGCAGGCGATCAGGCGGTGGCGGTTGTCCAGGAACAGGACCACGAACAGTTCCCGTGCCTGCCCACGCAGACGGTGCTGCAGGTAACGGCCGACGGCGGCAGGGTTGTTGCCGACCGCTTCGCCCTGTTGCAGTTCAGCGGCCAGGTAGCGGTGGGCCAGCTCCAGCCCTGCGGCCAGCGTGCAGCTGCGAGCCGGCCCCAACCCGGGGAGTTTCGATAGTTCGCGGGCGGAGCGGTCCAGCAGCACGCGCAACGGGCCGTGGGCGAGCAACAGGTCGCGCGCGGTCTGTACGGCGTCCCGGCCGCCAATGCCGGAACCCAGGAACAGGGCCAGCAGTTCGGCGTCGGACAGTGAAGTGGGACCGCGGGCCAGCAGCTTCTCGCGGGGGCGCTCTTCTTCGGGCCATTCATGGATGGGCATGGCACCCATCATGGCGATCATCGCCGACCGCTCCCATAAGCCCTTGCCGCACCTGCGGGTCGGCCAAGCCCTCAGTCGCGCCGGGTCTGCAGGTAGTCGTAGAGTTCCTGGTTGGTCTGCAGGCCCAGCTTGCGCATGGCTTCGGCCTTCTGCCGGCTGATCGTCTTCGGGCTGCGCCCGCTGCGGTCGGCGATGGCATTGATGTTCAGGCCATCGGTCAGCAGTTGCAGCACTTCCAGTTCGCGTGTCGACAACGCAGCCGGTGGATGGGGGAACAGCAGATCGCGGGCCTGCAGGTGGCGCCGCAGCTGGTCGGAAACGAACACCTGCCCGGCCATGGCGGCATGCAGGGCCTGCGGTAGTTCGGCGAAGTCGGCGCTCTTGTCGACAAGGCCGTGTACGCCATCGCGCAGCAGGCCATCGAGCAAGCCCGGGTGCCTGGCCCCGGTCAGCACTACCACGGGAAGGTCGGGATGGCGTTGGCGCAGCTCGGCCAGCAGTTCAGGGCCGTCCGGGCCGGGGCCGGGCATGGACAGGTCGGTGAGTACGGCGTGGCAGGGCTGCTGGACCAGCAGCTGCAGCAGTCCGGCACCGTCGGCAGCGGCACCGGCCACGTCCATCTGGTGACGCTCAAGCACGATTCGGATGCCGTGCAGGACGACCGGATGGTCGTCGGCAATGATGATGCGCGGTTGCACGGGGAACTCCTGGGAAATCGAACGGCACACCTCGGTGGCCAGCAATGATTCTGCAAAGCGGGGACGCGAAGAGGTATAGGAAAGTTCCGAATCGGCGCGCAGCAAACCCGGAAAACTCCATCGGCCCCCGCCCATGTGCTGATAGCCGCCCGCTATGTGCCGCGTGCACCGGGAGGTTGCTGGCCTTCGGGTAAGCTAACGCCCTCGTTTGCACAGGAATTCCAGGTGGCTGATTCTCCCAACGCTTCCCCGACGCGGACCCGCGCGCTGGAAGGCCAGAAACTGCTCTTGTGTGTCGGTGGCGGGATCGCGGCCTACAAGGCCCTGGAACTGGTTCGACGCCTGCGTGATGCCGGTGCGCTGGTGCAGGTGGCGATGACGGCCGGCGCCCAGCAGTTCGTCACCCCACTCAGCTTCCAGGCCCTTTCCGGCCAGCCGACCCGCACTACCTTGTGGGACAGCGCCGCCGAACAGGCCATGGGCCACATTGAACTGGCACGCTGGGCCGATCGCATCGTGATCGCGCCAGGCACCGCCGACCTGCTGGCCCGCCTGGCCCAGGGCCACGCCGACGACCTGGTCAGCACCTTGTGCCTGGCCAGCACCGCACCGCTGACCGTGTGCCCGGCGATGAACCATCGGATGTGGCTGCATCCGGCCACCCAGGCCAATATCGCCCTGCTGCGCCAGCGCGGCGCGCAGGTGATCGGTCCGGTCGATGGGCCGCTGGCCGAAGGCGAATCCGGCCCCGGTCGTTTGGCCGAGCCGGCCGACATCGTCGCCGCCCTGGCCGCCAACGGCGCTGCCGCTGCCGCAGCGCCGGAAACGCGCGCCCTGCAGGGCCTGCGACTGCTGATCAGCGCTGGCCCGACCTATGAAGACATCGATCCGGTGCGTTACGTGGGCAACCGCAGCAGCGGCAAGATGGGCTACGCGCTGGCCGCCGCTGCCGCCGGGCTCGGTGCCCAGGTGGTGCTGGTCAGCGGCCCGGTGCAGCTGCCGACGCCGCCCGGCGTGCAGCGCATCGATGTGCGCTCTGCCGCGCAGATGCGCGAAGCGGTGCTGGATGCGCTGCCGGCCGACATCTACATCGGTGCTGCCGCCGTTTCCGACTACACCCCGCGCCAGGTGGCCGCGCAGAAGCTGAAGAAGACCGCCGACAGCCAGTCGCTGGTGATCGAGTTGGTGCGCACCCCGGACATCCTGGCCGAGGTTGCCGCGCAGACGCAGTCGTTGAAGCTGGTGGTCGGCTTTGCCGCCGAGACCCACGATGTGGAGAAATATGCGCGCGGCAAGCTGGTCGACAAGCGCCTGGACCTGGTGATCGCCAACCAGGTGGGCATCAGCGGCGGTGGTTTCGAAAGCGACAACAATGCCGCCACGGCCTTCTGGCAGGATGGCGAACAGGTATTCCCGGCTACTTCCAAGCGTGAGCTGGCCGAACAACTGCTGGCGCTGATCGCGCGGAGGCTTCAGGCATGACCCAGGCAAGCAACACCCACGGACTCTCCCCGCAACCGTTGCAGGTAAAGCTGCTCGACCCCCGCTTCGGCGACAGCTGGCCGCTGCCGGCCTATGCCACCGAAGCCAGCGCCGGCATGGATCTGCGCGCGGCGCTGGAAACCGCGCTGACCCTCCAGCCGGGCGATACCGCACTGGTTCCCAGCGGCCTGGCCATCCATATCGCCGATCCTCATCTGTGCGCAGTGATCCTGCCGCGTTCGGGCCTGGGCCATCGCCATGGCATCGTGCTCGGCAACGGCACCGGCCTGATCGACGCCGACTACCAGGGGCCGCTGCTGATCAGTGTCTGGAACCGTGGCCGCGAGGCCTTCACCATCGAGCCGGGCGATCGCATCGCCCAGTTGGTGATCGTGCCGATTGCCCGCGTCAGCCTGCAGGTGGTGGATACTTTCACCGACAGCGTGCGGGGAACGGGTGGATTCGGCCATACCGGGGTGCGTTGACAGGGGACATCGATGAGCGGCATCGGGGAAGCACAGCGGGGAACGACGTTGGGACGCAGCGCGCCATTGCTGGGCGTGCTGCTGGTACTGCTGGCCGCCTGGTTCGGCTGGAGCGCGGTGCAGCAGTGGCGGCAGGCCGCCAGCGGGGACGCGCTGGAACAGGCGCGCGACCAGGCCGTGCAAGGGCTGCAGCAGGCTGCCTCCGGCCAGTTGCAGCAGCTGCAGCAGCAGTTGAAGGGCGACCGCGTGCAGCAGGCGCTGCAGGCCGGTGATGCCGCCGGCGCCGCGCTGGCGCTGCGGGAAAGCTGGACCGGCGTCGAGCAGGTGGAGGTGCTGGGCGCTGACCTGGCCGCAGGCTATGCCGATGCGGCCACTTTTGGATTCGCACGCCTGGCCCTGCTGGAATCTGCGCTGGCCGAAGGCAAGGCAACCCTGCGCGTGGTCCACGATGGCGGCGGCAACCGCCTGGGTCTGGCCGCGCCGGTGCAACTGGCCGGTGTCGGGCCGGCGGTGGTGTATGTCCGCCAGCCGCTGCTGCGGTTGACCGCGCCGCTGGATCAGGTGAGCGCCCCCGGCAATGGCTTCCTGGCGCTGCGCCAGGGAGCACACAACATCGTGGTGCAGGGCGATACCGGCCTGTCCGAGAGCGCCGAAGCAATGGCGCGCCCGGTGGCGGGAACGCCGTTGCGGCTGGCCGCCGGGGTGCCCAATGTGGAACCCGGCCCGCTGGGGCTGGGAGCCCTCGCCAGCGCGATTGTCGCCCTGCTGCTGGGCTTCATCGCGGTACTGCTGGTGGTAGGTCGTGGCCGGCTGCCGAAATCACTGCCGCTGCCCAGCCGGCGCAGCGCGGTGGCCGACGCCGATCACGGCCCGACCCTGCGCGAAAGCCTGCAGATGGTCCCGCCAACTGTGCCCGGCGAGACGGTGGCCGAGGCTGCGCCACCTCCACCGCCACCGGTTCCGGCCGACGAGCTGGCTGCAGGCATCTTCCGCGCCTACGACATCCGCGGCGTCGTGGGCAGCCAGCTGACGGCGCGCACCGCCGCGCTGATCGGCCAGGCCATCGGCACCGTCGCCCTTGAGCAGGGCCTGCGCGAGGTGGTGATCGGTCGCGATGGGCGCTTGTCCGGTCCCGAACTGTCGGCCGGTCTTGCCGAAGGCCTGCGGCGTGCCGGCTGTGCGGTCATCGATATCGGCCTGGCGCCGACCCCGGTGGTGTATTTCGCCGCCTTCCATCTGCGCACCGGTACCTGTGTAGCGGTCACCGGCAGCCACAATCCGCCGGACTACAACGGTTTCAAGATCGTCATCGGTGGTGAGACCCTGTCCGGCGATGCGATCACCGACCTTTACCAGCGCATTGTCGAAGGCCGTCTGGTGCAGGCTGCGGAGCCGGGTGATTACCAGCAGCGCGAGGTCGCCGCCGATTACATCCAGCGTATTGCCGATGACGTGCAGCTGGACCGACCACTGAAAGTGGTGGCCGACGCGGGCAACGGCGTGGCCGGTGCCTTCGCCCCGCAGCTGCTGGAAGCGATCGGCGCAGAAGTCATCCCGTTGTACTGCGATGTCGACGGCACCTTCCCCAACCACCACCCCGATCCCAGCGAGCCGGCCAACCTGGAAGACCTGGTGCAGACGGTCAAGCGCTTTGGCGCCGACCTCGGCGTGGCGTTCGATGGTGATGGCGATCGCCTTGGCGTGGTCACCAGTGAAGGCAAGATCATCTACGCCGACCGTCTGCTGATGCTGTTCGCCGCCGACGTGCTGATGCGCAACCCGGGCGCGATGGTGATCTACGACGTGAAGTGCACCGGCAGGTTGTCCGATCACGTGCTGCGCAACGGCGGCAGCCCGTTGATGTGGAAGACCGGGCACTCGCTGATGAAGGCGAAGATGCGCGAGACCGACGCCGAACTGGCGGGCGAGATGAGCGGCCACTTCTTCTTCAAGGAACGCTGGTTCGGCTTTGACGATGGCCTGTATGCCGCTGCACGCCTGCTGGAGATCCTGGCCCAGCGCGAGGAAACGCCGGACGAAGTGCTGGCCGAACTGCCGGAAATGGTGGCGACGCCGGAGCTGAAGGTGCCGGTGGCCGAGGGCACCCCGCATGCGTTGGTGGCGATGCTGGTGGCCGCTGCGCAGTCGCCGGACAACCCGTATGTCGGCGGCCGCCTGTCGACCATCGACGGCCTGCGGGTGGACTTCGCCGACGGCTGGGGCCTGGTTCGCGCCTCCAACACCACGCCGGTGCTGGTGCTACGTTTCGAAGGCAACGACGAAGCAGCACTGGAGCGTATCCAGGCGCTGTTCCGCAGCCAGCTGCAGCCGGTGCTGGGCGACACCCCGCTGGGGTTCTGAGGTGAGGCCGGGCTGCGCCCGGCACCCGCGGTAGTGCCGGCCGCTGGCCGGCAACCTCAACAGCAACAGCGGGCACTCCGTGGGTTGGTGGAGCGGTGTCGGAGTGCGGGGACGCCGCAAGTACGTCCTTGTAGGCTTGGCAGCCGCATCCATGCGGCTGACACCCCGCACTCCGACACCGCCCCACCTCTGACAATTTCCCGGTGCTGTTGGTGGGTGTCGACCTTGGTCGACACAGTAGATCCACGCCAAGCGTGGATGCTCTTCGATGATGTCCATCCACGCATGGCGTGGATCTACTTGTCTGGTGGGTGCYGACCGAGGGTCGGCACGCCTCACCCCTTGAACCGCAGCCCCACGCCCGGTTCGGTGAACAGGTAGCGCGAATCCAGCGCCGAGTCGCCCAGCTTGTGCCGCAGCTTGCCGACCAGGATGCGCAGGTAGTGGGTGTCGTGCTGGTGGGTGGGCCCCCAGATTTCCTGCAGGATCTGTGGCTGGGTGACCACCCGCCCGGCATTGCGCAGCAGCAGCGACAGCAATGCGTACTCCTTGCGGGTCAATGCCACCAGCTCGCCATCGATCGCCACTTCACGGCGCACCAGGTCCACGTGCAGGTGGCCATCGTCGAACACCGGCGGCGTGCCATCGGTCGGCACGCTGCGTGTGCGCAGCAGCGCCCGCACCCGCGCCATCAGTTCCTGGGTGCCGAAGGGCTTGGTCACATAGTCGTTGGCGCCGTTGTCCAGTGCACGCACTTTCTCGGTTTCGCCGGCACGCACGGTCAGCATGATCACCGGCACCTGGCTCCACTGCCGCAGCTGCTCCAGTACCTCGTGGCCTTCCATGTCCGGCAGGCCGATGTCCAGGATCACCAGGTCCATGTCCTCGCTGGCAGCCATCTGCAGGCCTTCCTGGCCGGTCGCGGCCTGGCGCACCTGGTAGCCCTGCGCGCGCAGGCTGATGTCCAGGAACCGGCGGATCTGTGTTTCATCGTCGATCACCAGCACGCGCGGGGCCGGCGCGCTGGCATCAGTCGGGGTCGGACTCATCGTGGGAGGCTGGCTTGAGCAGGGGCAGGGTAATGCGGATCAGGGTACCGCGACCGTCGCGCCCGGGCAGCGCCTGCACGCTGCCGCCGTGTGCGCCGATCATGCCCTGGCAGATGGTCAGGCCCAGGCCGGTGCCGTGGCGGCCGCGGTCGCCGCGTTCGACGCTGTAGAACATGTCGAAGATGCGCGCGCGCTCGTCGTCGGGAATGCCGGGGCCGGCATCGATCACGTCGATGCGCAGCTGACCGTCCAGTTCGCGCGCCAGCACCTGCACGGCGGCATCGGCTGGCGAGAACTTGGCAGCGTTCTCCATCACGTTGAACACCGCCTGTTCCACCAGTGCCGGATGCACCCATATCGGTGCCAGCGTTGCCGGAATATCCAGCTCCAGCCGCACCTTCGGCTGGTAGCGCTGCAGGCGTCGGGCGGCCGAACCGATCAGCTCGTCCACGCCTATCCAGTCGCGGTTGATCTTCAGGCCCTCGTGGCCCAACCGGGTCATGTCCAGCAGGTTCTGGATGTAGCGGTCCAGGCGCTCGCCTTCGACCAGGATGGTGTCCAGCAACGCGCGGCGGTCGGCCAGATCCATCGCCGTACCGTAGCTGGCCAGGCTGTCGGCCGAGCCGATCATCGCTGCCAGCGGCGAACGCAGGTCGTGCGACACCGAGGAAAGCAGGGCAGAGCGCAGCCGCTCGGTCTCGTTGCTCACATGCGCCTGTTCCAGCTCGGCCACCAGGCGCGTGCGCAACGCGGCCTGGGCGATGTCGTCGACCATCGCTTCGGCCAGCTGGCGCTGTTCGGGCAGCAGCCGCGCCTGCGCACCCGGCAGGTACAGGCCGGCCACGCCGATCGCGCGGTCTTCGCCGTCCAGCAGCGGCAGGAACCACCATTGCGCGCCGGCCAGGGTATCGGTGAAGCGGCCACTGGGCTGGCCATGGCGCAGGGCCCAGTCGGCCGCCGCCAGATCGGTATCACCGGGCAGGCTGCGGCCACCGGCGGCGGTATCGGCGCCGATCCGCAGCCAGGCCGGTACGTCCATGGCCTGTTCCAGCGCATGCCGGCCGGCCTGTGCCACTTCACCATTGCCGGCCGCGCTGGCCAGCTGCCGGCCCAGCTGCTGGCGTGCGCGTGCATGGCGGTTGGCCGCGCGCAGTGCGATCACCTGCATGCGCAGGCGCGACGCCAGGCGTCCGGCCACCAGCGCCGCCGCCAGGAACAGGAACACGGTGATCACGCCCTGCCGCGCGCCGATGGCGAAGGTGAAGCGCGGCGCGATGAACAGGAAGTTGTAAGCGAGAAAACACAGGATCGCCGCCATCACCGCGACGCTGGCGCGGGTACGTGCAGCCACCAGCACCACCGCCACGATGAACACCATCGACAGATCGGCCATGCCCACCCAGCGTTCGACCAGCCACGCCACCGCGCAGGCAAGGGCGGTGGCGATCAGGGCCTGCAACGGCTCGTGGCTGACCCCGCGCATCGGTGGCAGCAGCCCCTCTCGACGGGAACGCGCACGCGCCTGCGGCGTGCTGATGATGGTGATCTCGTAGTGCGCGCCGCGCTGGATCAGCTGCTGGGTCAGGGTGCGGTTGAACATCCGCGCCAGCGGCCGTTCGCGGGTACGCCCCAGCACCAGCGTCGATACGCCGTTGTGCGCGGCGTGGTCGAGCAATGCATCGGCGATGCTTGAACCATGCAGCAGCTCGGCTTCGCCGCCGAGGCGGCGGGCCAGCGCGAACGCAGCATCGATCTCGCGCCGGGTCGCTTCGTCCTGGCGGCGCCCCTGCACCGTCACCACCGTCCACGGTGCATCGCGGCGTTCGGCGATGCGCCGTGCCACCCGCACCAGGTATTCGCTCTGGCCACCGCCGTCGATCGCCACCAGCACGCCACGCCGCAACGGCAGATTGCTCTCGCCGCGCGCGGCGCGGGCTTCGCGCAGGCTGCTGTCGACACGGTCGGCGGCCTCCTGCATCGCCAGCTCGCGCAATGCGGTCAGGTTGGCCGGCGAGAAGAACGCCTGCAGGGCCTGCGCGGCCTGCTCGGGCACGTACACCTTGCCCTGCTGCAGGCGCGCGATCAGTTCGCGCGGCGGCAGGTCGACCAGCACGATGTCATGCAGGCGGTCGAGCACGCCATCGGGCACGGTCTCGCTGACACGCACGCCGGTGATGCGCATCACCACATCGTTGAGGCTTTCCAGATGCTGGATGTTGACCGTGGTCCAGACGTCGATGCCGGCGTCCAGCAGTTCCATCACGTCCTGCCAGCGCCGTTCGTGGCGGCTGCCCGGCGCATTGCGATGGGCCAGCTCGTCCACCAGCACCAGCGCTGGTTTTCTCGCCAGCACGGCGTCCAGGTCCATCTCCTGCAGGTCGTGGCCATGGTAGGCCACGTCCTTCAGCGGCAGCCGTGGCAGGCCTTCCAGCAGGGCCTGGGTATCGGCACGGCCGTGGGTCTCCACCAGCCCGACCACCAGGTCCACGCCACGGCGCAGCTGTTCCTGCGCGCGGGTCAGCATGGCGTAGGTCTTGCCGACGCCGGGCGCAGCGCCCAGGAACACGGTGAGCTTGCCACCGGCTTCGCGTTGCAGTCCTTCCACCAGGGCGTTGGCCTGGCGGGTCCGCAGATCAGTCATGGGAGCCGCTGTCATGGCCGCCATTGTGCGCGCAGCGGGTGCAGCCCTGCATCACGGCGCGCGTGCCGCGTGGTCCAGTGCGAAGTTCAGCGTCACCACGTTCACCCGTGGCTGGCCGAATACGCCCCATTGCCGGCCCTGCGTGTTGGCCTTCACCAGTGCCTGCACCTGCTCGACGGGCAGGCCACGCGCACGCGCCACCCGGGCCACCTGCAGCTGCGCTGCCGCCGGCGACAACTGCGGATCCAGCCCGCCGCCGGACTGGGTGACCAGATCGGCAGGCACCTGCGCGGGCGTGACGCCTTCGCGCGCGGCCACTGCTGCGGTGCTCGCCGCCACACGCTCGGCCAGCGCCGGGTTGCTGCGGGCCAGGTTGGAGCCGGCCGCCGCCATCGGGTCGTAGTTGGCGGCCGACGGTCGCGCCTGGAAGTAGCCATCGCCGGTGAACGGCTGCGACAGCCATGCCGACGCACGCACCTGGCCGCGGCCATCGCGCAGCAGGCTGCCTTCGGCCTGCGCCGGGAAGGACAGGCCGGCAAAACCGGTGGCGATGCCGGCGTAGACCGCACCGGCCAGCAGCAGGGTGGCCACGCCCAGGCCGATGGCCGGGCGCCAGCTGGCGCCATCCTGCAGCGTGGCCACGCGCGCCTCGCGCTTCAGCTCGCGGGAAAGGGAAGGGGAGTCAGAACGGTTCATGCGCCGAATACCAGGACAAGAAGGAGGTCGATCAACTTGATCGCCGCGAACGGCAGCAGCACGCCACCCAGGCCGTACACCAGCATGTTCCGGCGCAGCAGCGCCGTTGCGGTGGCCGGGCGGAAGCGCACACCGCGCAACGCCAGCGGGATCAGGGCGGGAATCACCAGGGCATTGAAGATCAGCGCCGCAAGCACCGCGTTGCGCGGGCTCGACAGCTGCATCACGTTCAGCGCGGCCATCGCAGGCACGGTGGCGGCAAACAACGCCGGCAGGATCGCGAAGTACTTGGACACATCGTTGGCCAGCGAGAACGTGGTCAGCGCGCCGCGGGTGATCAGCTGCTGCTTGCCCACCTCCACCACCGCCAGCAGCTTGGCCGGATCCGAATCCAGATCGACCATGTTGCCGGCTTCCTTGGCCGCCTGCGTGCCCGAATTCATCGCCAGGCCGATGTCGGCCTGGGCCAGCGCCGGCGCATCGTTGGTACCGTCGCCGACCATCGCCACCAGGCGGCCACCGGCCTGCTCGGCACGGATGCGGGCCAGCTTGTCCTCGGGCCGTGCCTCGGCGATGTAGTCATCCACGCCGGCTTCGGCGGCGATCGCAGCAGCCGTCAGCGGGTTGTCACCGGTGATCATCACCGTGCGGATGCCCATCGCCCGCAGCTGTGCGAACTTCTCGCGCATGCCGTGCTTGACCACGTCCGACAGCTCGATCACGCCCAGCACATGGCGACCCTCGGCCACTACCAGCGGCGTGGCACCGTTGCGCGCGACCTGGTCCACGCGCCCGGCCAGTTCGGCCGGTACGGTGCCGCCGAGCGCCTGCACATGGGCGCGGATCGCATCGGCAGYGCCCTTGCGGATCTGCCGGCCGTGCATCAGGTCGACACCGGACATGCGGGTCTGCGCACTGAAGGCCAGGTAGTCGGCCTGGTCCGGCTCGGCGGTGGTGCAGCCCTGTTCGCGGGCCAGGCGCACGATCGACTTGCCTTCCGGGGTCGGGTCGGCCAGCGATGACAGCAGCGCCGCCTCACGCAGCTGGTCGGCGTCGATTCCGGCCAGTGCGTGGAAGTGGCTGGCCTGGCGGTCGCCGTAGGTGATGGTGCCGGTCTTGTCGAGCAGCAGCACGTCGACGTCACCGGCCACTTCCACCGCCTTGCCCGACTTGGCCAGCACGTTGGCCGCCAGCGCGCGGTTCATGCCGGCGATGCCGATGGCCGGCAGCAGGCCACCGATGGTGGTCGGGATCAGGCACACCAGCAGCGCGATCAGCAGCAGCGGATCCACCTTGACGCCCACCGACGCACCGATCGCCGGCAGCGTCGCCACCACCACCAGGAAGGTCAGCGTCATCGCCGCCAGCAGCAGGGTCAGCGCGATTTCATTCGGGGTCTTCTGACGGTTGGCGCCTTCCACCAGCGCGATCATGCGGTCCAGGAAGCTGTGTCCCGGCTCGGCAGTGATGCGCACGACGATCTGGTCGGACAGCACCTTGGTGCCGCCGATCACGCCGGAGCGATCAGTACCCGCCTCGCGCAGCACCGGTGCCGACTCGCCGGTCACCGCCGCTTCGTTGATGGTGGCCAGGCCCTGCACGATCTCGCCGTCGGCCGGCACCAGCTCGCCGGCACTGACGATCACATGATCACCGGGGCGCAGTTCCGCGGCGGGCACCTGGGTCTCGCTGGCACCGGCCTGCGCCGACGCCAGGCGACGCGCCACCAGGTCCTGGCGGGCGCGGCGCAGCGAGGCGGCCTGGCCACGGCCACGTGCTTCGGCCACGGCCTCGGCGAAATTGCCGAACAGCACGGTGACCAGCAGGATCGCGGTCACCGCCAGGCCGAAGCCCAGTGGTGCATTGCCGGTCAGGGTGATGATCGCGGCGACGATCGTGCCGGCCATCACCACCGCCATCACCGGGCTGCGCACCAGATGCATCGGCGACAGCTTGCGTACGGCCTCGATGAGCGCGCGGCGCAGGCCGGCGGCATCGAGCAGGGCCGGGCGGGAAGCCACGGAAGAGGAACGGTTTGCGGTTGCGTGACTACTCATGGGGTGTCCTCAGTGCAGTCCCAGGCTCAGGTGGTCGGCGATCGGGCCGAGTACCAGCGCCGGCATGAACTGCAGCACGGTCAGGATGACGATCACCGAGACCAGGGTCAGGGCGAACGTCGGGGTTTCGATCTGCAGGCTGCCGGCCGATTCAGGGGCCTGCCGCTTGGCGGCCAGCTGTGCGGCCACCACCAGCGGGATGATCAGCAGCGGGAAGCGGCCCAGCAGCAGCACCAGCGAGCAGCTCAGGTTCCACCAGGGCGTGGCGTCACCCAGTCCCTCGAAGCCCGAGCCGTTGTTGGCGTAGGCCGAGACGTACTCGTAGAACACCTGGCTGATGCCATGGAAGCCGGGATTGGAGGTGCCCGCCAGACCCGGCACGGCCAGCGTGATCGCGGTGAACAGCAGCAGGGTGATCGGCTGCAGCAGCACCAGCAGTGCCAGCAGGCGCACCTGCGGCGTTTCCAGCTTGCGGCCGAACAGTTCCGGTGTACGGCCGGTCATCAGCCCGGCCAGGAACACACCCAGCAGCAGGTACACGATGAACTGCTGCAGGCCGCAGCCGATGCCGCCCCAGATCGCGCTGACCAGCATGTTGACCATCGCCAGGCCGCCGGACAGCGGGCTCAGCGAATCATGCATGCCGTTGACCGAACCGTTGGAGACCTGGGTGGTCACCGCCGCCCACAGCGCGGTGCCATCGGCGCCGAAGCGTACTTCCTTGCCTTCCATCAGCAGCGGCGTGGCCGCGCTGGCGCTATGGCCCTCGCTCCATACCATCGCACCGGTGGACAGCAGCGACATGCCGAGCATGCAGCTGAACACCAGCGCGCCGAAACGACGGCGCCCGGTGAACGCGCCGATCATGAAGATCACCGCCATCGGCACCAGCAGGATGCCGATCACCTCCAGCATGTTCGACACCGGGGTCGGGTTCTCCAGCGGGAAGCTGCTGTTCGGGCCATACCAGCCGCCGCCGTTGGCGCCCAGCTGTTTGGCCGCGACCATCGCCGCAACCGGGCCCAGCGGCAGCTTCTGCTGCGCCATGCCGGCACTGGCATCGATCGGCGTGGCCTGGGGGCCACCGGCCATCGTGGAGGGCACGCCCTGGCTGGTCAGCAGCAGCGTCCATACCAGGCACAGCGGCAGCAGGAAGCGCACGCACAGGCGCACGACGTCGGCGTAGTAATTGCCCACCGCCACCTGGCGGTCATCGCCCGCGGCGGGCGCAGTAACCGATTTCGGCGCGCGCGAGAACAATGCACGCAACGTGGCCACGGCCAGCGCCAGGCCCATCATCGGCGTCACCACCTGCAGGCCGGTGATGCCGGTCATCTGCGAGAAGTAGGACAGCTGGGCCTGGCCGGAATAGTGCTGCTGGTTGGTGTTGGTCAGGAACGAGATCATCGTGTGCAGCGCCGTGTCCCAGCRCATGTTCGGGATCTGGTCCGGATTCAACGGCAACCACGCCTGGGTCATGAACACGGCCTGGGTCAGCACCGCGATCACCACGTTGCTGAGCACGAATGCCAGCACGTAGCCACGCCAGGACATCGAACGTGAAGGATCAACGCCGAGCACCTTGTACAGCGGCTTTTCGATCCAGTGGAACAGCACGTCGACCTTCATCGGCGTGCCGCGCATCACCCGGGCGAGGTACAGGCCCAGGGGCCAGGCCAGCAGCAGGCTGGCGGCAAGAATGGCAAGAATTTCAGTCATGGCAGGCTCCGCTCAGAACGACTCGGGCCGCAGCACGACATAAACAAGATAGGCGGCGGCAACCAGCACCAGCACGCCACACAGCAACGACAGCCAGGGGGACATGGAATTTGAGACCTGGTGGAACCCCTCCACCTCAGGCCGTCATCGTCGTCCCCGCCCCCATAAACGCACTACGCGCCGGACAGGGCCRACGCGTAAAGAGTGCATAAATTCCAGGGTCCAGGCCGTAACCCGGCAAGCGGCAGCGCCGGGCCATGCCGGGCGAACAGCGCGCCGCTCAACCCGCCGGGGTCTGTGCCGGCACGTCCACCGGCGCCAATCCCTTCAGCTGCCGATAGCGCTGCAGGCTGCTTTCGATTTCGACCTTCAATGCCTGCTGCTGCTGTTCGAAACTGGCCAGCAGCCGTTGCTGCGACTGCAGCTGCGCATGGCGCTGGCCGATCGCCTGGGCCTGCTTGTCGGCCACCTTGCCGCCGGCCAGTTCGCGGTCGCCGGCGGCAGCAAGCAGGGCCACCAGCGATTCGCGCAGGCTGGCCACGTTGTACTGGGCGGTCTTGAGGTTGTTGTCGAGCACCTCCTGGCGCTCGGCGAACACGCGCCGCAGCGCATTCTCATCACCGTAGGTGGTCAGCATCGCCTGTTCGGTACGCTGCCGGGTCTGCTCGGCCATCTGATCCAGCTGGACCTGCGCCGCCGCCGTGCTGGCGGCAGCGCGTTCCTCATCGCTCAACGCGCGCTGCACCTGCGCGTTGCGCAGGCCGCTGTTGGCGCTGAACTCATCACGGGCGTGGTTGACCGCATCGGCCGGCAGCGCGTCGCTGCAGATCCGCTCCTTGCCCTCGTTCCAGCAGTACAGCTTCTTGTCTGCGGCCTTGCCGCTGGACTGTGCCAGCAGCGTCTGCGGCATCACCAGCAGCAGGCTGGCAGCAACGATGGCAGGAACTCGGAACATGCGACCTTCCCCCTGATGGTCAGCGCGTGGAACGGACGCCGTACTGGGCGCGATAGGCCTCCAGCGGCTGCCGGTAGCCTACAAGTTCCGGATTTCCGGACGCGAAATCAAGCAGGTCGGCCAGCGTCGCCACGGCGATCACCGGGATGCCGGCCTCTTCGGCCACGGCCTGTGCGGCGGAGCGATGGTCGCTGTCCGAGGCGATCTCCTGGCGGTCCAGGGCCACCACGATGCCGGCCGGAATACCGCCCGCAGCGCGGATGATCGCCAGCGCCTCGCGGATGGCGGTGCCGGCGGTGATCACGTCGTCGACGATCAGCACGCGCTTGCCGGTCATGTCGGCGCCGATCAACTGGCCGCCTTCACCATGGTCCTTCACTTCCTTGCGGTTGAACGACAGCGGCAGATCGCGGCCACGCTGGGCCAGCTCGCAGGCCATTGCGGTGGCCAGCGGAATGCCCTTGTAGGCCGGGCCGAACACCACGTCGTACTTGATCCCGGTGGCGTCGATGGCGTCGGAATAGCACGCCCCCAGCTGCGACAGCAGGGAACCGGAGTCGAAACGGCCGGCGTTGAAGAAATAGGGGCTCAGCCGGCCGGACTTGAGGGTGAACTGGCCGAAGCGCAGGGCGTCGGCGGTCAGGGCCAGCTGCAGGAAACGGTGACGGTGGTCGCTCATCAAAACTCGATTCATCTTCATTTGGAGCGCAAATCCTAATCCAGCTGGGCTTTCTGCGCTCGTCCGGCCCCTTCACGCAGGTATCCGCAGCTGCCCCCGCGGGCTGCTCAGCCCGGCAGGCAACCGGTATGCTTGCCCGGTTTCCCGCCGTAGGTTCTTCCGCATGCGCATCATCAGCTTCAACGCCAATGGCATCCGCTCGGCCGCCACCAAGGGCTTCCTCGACTGGTTCCGTGGCCAGGACGCCGACGTCCTCTGCATCCAGGAGACCAAGGCCCAGGAAGACCAGCTGACCGACCCGATGTTCCGCCCGGACGGCCACCATTGCTTCTACCGCGATGCCATCACCAAGAAGGGCTACAGCGGCGTGGCGATCTACAGCAAGCGCGAACCGGACCAGGTCATCACCTCGCTGGGCTGGGCCCCGTTCGACGACGAAGGCCGCTACATCGAGGCCCGCTTCGGCAACCTCAGCGTGGTCTCCTTCTATATCCCGTCCGGCAGTTCGGGCGACCTGCGCCAGGGCTTCAAGTTTGAAGTGATGGAGTGGCTGCGGCCGATCCTCGAGGAATGGGCGCGCAGTGGCCGCGACTACGTGCTGTGCGGCGACTGGAACATCGTTCGCTCGGCGCTGGACATCAAGAACTGGAAGTCCAACCAGAAGAACTCCGGCTGCCTGCCCGAGGAACGCGACTGGCTCAATGCCCTGTGTGCCGACCATGGCCAGGCCACCGATGTGGGCGCAGGTCGCGGCTGGGCCGATGCCTACCGCCTGCTCAACCCGACCGGCGAGGACTACACCTGGTGGAGCAACCGTGGCGCCGCCCGCGCCAACAACGTTGGYTGGCGCATCGACTACCAGTTCRTCASCCCSGGCCTGYGYGAYCGCCTGCGCAGCTGCTCGATCTACCGCGACCAGCGCTTCTCCGACCACGCGCCGTTCATCGTGGACTACGACCTGTGACCGAGGCTGCCAAGCCTGCCGGTTACAAGGGCTGGGCCGGCATCAAGCGTGCGTTCGGTACGCCCTCGGCGCTGACCATGGCCCTGCTGGGCTTCGGTAGTGGCCTGYCGTTCCTGCTGATCGCCTCGCAGACCCTGTCCACCCGTCTGCGCGATGTCGGCCTCGATCTGGGCAGCATCGGCCTGATCAGCCTGGCCAGCTTCTTCTACCTGCTCAAGTTCGTCTGGGCACCCCTGCTGGATCGCTACGCGTTTCCGTTGCTGGGGTTCCTCGGTCGCCGCCGCTCGTGGCTGCTGGTCTCGCAGATCCTGGTGCTGGTGGGCCTGGTGGCACTGGCGTTCGTGCGGCCAGAGCAGGGCGTGTGGCCGCTGGTGGCCTGGGTACTGGTGGCATCGTTTGCAGGTGCCACCCAGGATTCAGTGGTCGACGCCTACCGCATCGAGATCGCGCCGCAGACCGCGCAGGCCGCGTTGGCCGCCACGTACACGCTGGGCTATCGCATCGGCCTGATCCTGGCCGGTGCCGGCGCCTTGTACCTGGCACAGTTCGAAGGCTGGATCATTGCCTATCTGGCCATGGCCGCACTGATGATCCTGCCGATCATCACCACGCTGTTCTGCCGCGAACCGGAGCGCCCGGCCAACGCCGTGCAGCGCCGCATCGACATTGCCGAAGCGTTCGTACAGCCGATCACCAGCTTCTTCACCCGCAACGGCATGGCACTGGCGCTGGCGCTGCTGGCGTTCGTCGGGTTCTTCAAGTTTCCCGACCAGGTCATCGGCGTGATGGCCGGACCCTTCTATCTCGATTCGGGCTTCGACAAGGCCGACATCGCTACGGTCTCCAAGCTGTTCGGCGTGTGGATGGGTATTGGTGGGGCGTTCCTTGGCGGTATCGCCGTCGCCGCCTTCGGTTTCCGCCGGATGCTGCTTGTCGCGGCGCTGGGCGTGGCCCTGTCGAATCTGGCCTTCCTGCTGATGGCGCACAATCCCGGGCAGTTGTGGGCGTTCTACGCCGCGCTCAGCGCCGACAACCTGTTCCAGGGCTTTGCCGGCACGGTGCTGGTGGCTTTCATGTCTTCGCTGACCGATCGCAACTTCACCGCAACCCAGTATGCCCTGCTGGTATCGCTGGCCAACCTGCCGGGCAAGTTCGTCGGCGGCGTTTCCGGTTACATCGTGGAGGCCACCTCGTACAGCACCTTCTTCATGCTCAGCGCCGTCACGGTGGTGCCCACCATGCTGCTGCTGGCCTGGCTGTGGCCACGCATCGTTGATCGTGGGCCGTCTCCCGCCGCCTGATTGCCTGTGTGCGCTTACTGCGGGATGATCGCCCCGACGCGCCGAGGGGGCGGTGCCTTGCGAACGGGGAAGTGAGCATGGCCGACGTAGTGCTGCGGGACCTGGACCCGCTGCTGCTGGAACGCATCAAACGGGTCTCGGTGGCCCGTGGCTGGACCCACGAACAGACCTGCGCGGTCCTGCTGGAGCAGGGCCTGTTCAGCAGTGAACTGGAGGTCCGCTCCGGCTTCGGCGATCCCGAAGTCGACGCGCTTTCCGACGCGATCGCCGCACTGCAGGCGCTGCCGGCCGGCCAGGGCTTCGATTGATCTGATGTCGGGTCGCCGGGCATGGCCCGGCGGAGCCCGGCGGATGGCGTCACCTCACGCCGGATGGATCGCCCCGAGAATCCGCGGCCCCGTCGCCCCGGTCACGCTCGGCAGGTTGCCCGGCAGCCCGTCCATCGTCCGCTGCGCCAGCCAGGCAAACCCCATCGCCTCCACATACTCCGGGTCCAGCCCGTGCAGCGCCGTGGACTCCACCACCACGCCCGGCAACCGCGCCGCCAGCCGCCGCATCAACTGCGTATTGCGCACGCCACCGCCGCACACCAGCACCCGCCGGGTGTGCGGCTGCTGGGCCAGCAGCGCATCAACCACCGTCGCCGCGGTCAGCTCCAGCAGTGTCGCCTGCACATCTGCTGCGGCGAACTGGCCTTCCTCCATGTGTGCTTCGGCCCACGGCAGGTGGAACTGCTCGCGCCCGGTGCTCTTGGGCGGCGGCAGCGCGAACCACGGATCCGCGCGCCAGCCGGCCAGCAGGCTGTCATCCACCGCACCGCTGGCTGCGTAGGCGCCGTCAGCATCGAAGCTGCGCCCGGTATGGCGTTGGCACCAGGCATCCATCAGCGCGTTGGCCGGGCCGGTATCGAAGCCACGCACGACGCCCTCGCGGGGAATCAGGGTCAGGTTGGCGATCCCGCCCAGGTTCAGCACCGCACGGTCCTCATCGGCCGCACCCAGCATGTCCAGGTGGAAAGCCGGCATCAGCGGCGCTCCATGGCCACCGGCGGCAACGTCACGGCGGCGGAAATCGCACACGGTGGTGATGCCGGTCAGCTCGGCGATGCGGTTGCCGTCACCCAGCTGCACGGTGAAGGCCGGGTCGGCCAACGGTCGATGGCGCACCGTCTGCCCGTGCGAGCCGATGGCTCGTACCTGCGAACGGTCGACACCGGCTTCTTCCAGCAGCTGGTTGGCGGCGGCGGCGAAGCTGATCGCAATCCGCGCGTCCAGTTCGCCCAGCTCCTCCAGCGACTGCAGCGGGCCGCCTTCGCCGAGGGCCACCAGCCGCGCCCGCAGCACCGGCTCCCAGCGGGCGGTCAGCCCGTGCACGAAGCGGCACCCCCCATCGGCCGGGAACTGCACCAGCGCGGCATCGATGCCGTCAGCGCTGGTGCCCGACATCAGGCCCAGGTAGAGGGGAAGGGACGGATCGGCAGTGGTGTTCATGGCGGGCATAAAAAAAGGACACGGCAAGCTTGTGCTGCCGTGTCCTCCTTCGTCAACGCAGGGCTCAGCCGCGCTTGCGGCCTGCCGGCGCCTTGTCCTTGGCGCTGGCCACCTCGGTGCTCGCGCTTTCGGCGGCCGGCGCGGGGCTGGCGTCGGCGTAGATCAGCTTCTCCATGCCCTGGATGCGGGCCATCGCCGGCGCGGTCTGCGCCCGGAAGGCCACCAGCTCGGCGCCCTTCAGCGGCTCCGGCGGCGGCATGGTCACCGTCAGCGGGTTGCGGTGCTCGCCATTGACGCGGAATTCGTAGTGCAGGTGCGGGCCGGTCGCCAGGCCGGTCGAGCCGACGTAGCCGATCACCGTGCCCTGGGCCACGCGCTGGCCATTCTTGATCCCGGCAAAGCGCGACATATGGCCGTACAGGGTGGTGTGGCCACGGCCGTGGTCGAGGATCACCACGTTGCCATAACCGCGCTGCACGCCGACGAACTGCACCCGCGCATCGCCGGCGGCCATGATCGGGGTACCGGTGCGCGCGGCGTAGTCCACGCCCTTGTGCATGCGCATCTTGCCCAGCACCGGGTGTTTGCGCGCGCCGAAGGTCGAACTCAGCCGTGCGAACGGGATCGGCATGCGGATGAAGCTCTTCTTCAGCGAACGGCCGCTGATGTCGTAGTACTCGGACTTGCCGTTGCGGTCGAAGCGGAAGCCGGAATAGGTCTTGCCGCCGGTGGTGAAGGTCGCCGCCAGGATCTTGCTGGTATCGACCTTCTCGCCCTCGCGCCAGGTCTCATCCATCACCACGCTGAAGCGGTCGCCCGGCTGCAGGTCCTTGGAGAAGTCGATGTCGTACTTGAAGATGTCGTCGGTCATCGTCGCGATCGCCGAYGGTGACAGTCCGGCGCGGCGCGCGGCCGCATACAGCGAACTGGTGATCTCGCCGCTGGTGACCACCGTGCGCGTGGATGTCTCGCGCTTGGTCACCGTTTCCTTGATGTCATCGCCGCTCAGGCTCAGTTCGACCCGGTTGTCGGCATCGCGGTCGAAGCGGATGCTGCGCAGGTCACCGGACAGCGGCATGTCGAAGGCGATCTCGGCACCCGGGCGCAGCTTGGTCAGCGATTCGCGCGCACCCGGATGGTCCAGCACCCGGTGCAGGGTCGTGGCGGAGATGCCGGCCTTGTCGAACAGGTCGCTCAGGGTCTGCCCGCGCTGCACCCGCAGCACCTGCCAGCTGTCGCCGGGGATCTGCTGCTGGCGGGCCATTGCCAACGGCGGCAACGGCAGTGCCAGGCTGGTGTGGCTGTCGGCGTAGGGCGCATCGATGGTGTGCGAGAAGCCCGGCACGATCGTGGCCACCAGCGCGCCAATGGTCACAAACAGGCTGGCGTGCATCCAATGACGCCGCGTCCAGCGCTCATTGAACGCAGCGGGAAGGTGTTGCCTCAGCTTCCGGTGCAGGGCGTTGTCGTGCAGGACGTGGAGTCGTTCCTGGAAGCGCTGCTTGCGAGCGCGGCCTTGATCGGAATTGAGCATCAGATGTCGGTCTCTGGCTGACCCGGGAACGCGGGCCCAAACGCCGGTAACATAGACACCTAACAAATTCGCGTCAAACCCTTGTGCCTATTGGCTTTTGTGAAGCCGATCGGGTTAACTTCGCTTTAACACCCCACATAAGAAACGGCGTTGCCGGGAGTAGTCACGTG